>JAOZLS010000120.1 GCA_029934705.1 Bacteroidales bacterium
CAGTTTACATTGGCTTTGGTTTTTTAACAATGGGCTTGCTTTTTGGAGCTTTATGGGCAAAAGAAGCTTGGGGGCATTATTGGACTTGGGATCCAAAAGAAACGTGGGCATTCCTTACATTTCTAGCCTATCTTGTATATATGCACTTTAGAAACTACCACTCAAATAAAACTAAAATACATTTATGGATACTTACAGTTTCATTTGGTATTTTACTTCTTGCATGGTATGGTGTAAATTATATGCCTTCAGCTAAAAATAGTGTACATACTTATACTCAACAGTAATTTCAGGTTAATAATATCAAGTCTGTAATGACGTTTCCTTGTCCTACGGACGATGGAAAGTCTTTGCGTTATAGCTATGACTGACCTGCATTCGTCCGTAGGACAATGTAGCGTCAATTTACTTGACATGAAACTAGTAATTAATAAAAGTTTGAAAATGTCTTCCAAAATACTGATTGCTAATAGTTTACATATATTATAATGCAAGCTATTTTGTTATATATAAGCAAAACCCTTACAATTTAATATAACGAATTGCAAAATTTGTACGATTGTTGTATATTGTATTAAACTAAACTTATTACAATGAAAAAAATATTGATTTTAACAATTTTCCTTATTATCACTTCTTCGTTAGTCGCACAAAAAGGTAACGACAATTCTTCTCGGGATGAAATAAATATTGCAACTCTTTCAAAAACAATAAAAGAGTACGAAAAGCTTGTATTAAAAAATCCAGAAAACCCAGAGTATCTTATGACCTTGGGCTATTGCTACACATTATCGCCAAATTTAGCTTATAAAAGTATTGATGTACTAACAAAATCAGTAAATATATATGCTCTCAAAAAGAAAGATGCAAATTTTATTGATGCTTCCTTTTTGCTTGGTATTGCTTACAGAAAAAATTATGAATTTGATAAATCAATAGCAATATTTAATGATATAATTATTAATAAAGAATATAAGGATTATAAATCTATTGATATAATTGAACGAGAGCTAGCTTTTTCTAAGAATGCTAAAATATTTTATAAGTCGTCGGATTTACTTATTGTTAAGTCTCTTGATTCCTTAGTTAATACGGAGTATTCTGAACATTCACCTTCTTATCTTGAAAACTCTAACAGGCTTGTGTTTACAACTAAAAAAACAGGCAAACTAAATTACAAAAAAGGCTCAGACGGGCAGCCTATTGAAAAGACTTACGTTGCAAACTGGAATAATTCCAATATAGATTCAGTAAGACCTTTTTTCCCTAATTCAAAATTAAAAAATGACAATGCAAATTGCTGGATTTCAAGCACTGAAGACTACATGTTAATATATAAACAAGAAAATATATATATAATTAAAAAACAGGATAATAAATGGACAGACCCAAAGGCTTTTAAAGAAATTAATTCAGCTTATACGGAAAGTGATGTTTGCATGAACGACGAACAAAATATTGTGATTTTTTCTAGTGATAGACCCGGAGGATATGGAAAACTTGATTTATATATGTCCATTAAAGATGAGAAAGGAAGGTGGACAAAACCTGTAAATTTAGGTAAAAATATTAATACTAGTAATAATGAAAACGGACCGTTCTTACATAATAATAAAACGTTATATTTTTCATCCGAAGGGCATAATTCTATGGGGGGCTATGATGTTTTTTCATCTGAATTAGTCGATAATAAAGACTTTTCAAAGACAAAAAACCTAGGCAGTCCCATTAATTCAATAGGTGATGATATATTTTATTTTACAACTAAAAATAGGCATCTAGCCTTTTTTACATCAGACAGGATTGGCTCAAAAGGTACTTATGATATTTATATGATAGATTATACAGATTCTAGTTTGGTTTATTTAAATATTAAAGGTAACGCTATAAAAGAGAATAATAAGAATGATGATATTTTTGTTGAAACATTTAAAATTAGCAACAAACTTAAAGAAGCGAATACAACAACCAATCAAGAAGGAGATTATACTGTTAATGTTCACAGAGGAAGCAATTATTTTTTAACAGTAAAATCTGATGGATATTTTTTTGAATCGCTCAGTTTTTCCGCTCCATTTAATGATTTCAAAGAAAAACAACTTCCTAATATAAAATTAACAGAAGTTATTTTAGGGCAAGTTAATAAGCAATATTCGATAACCTATAGGGATGAAATATCTGAAATTAACAATGAAACGGAACTTTTTCTTACCAATTTAGTTGAATTTCTTAAAAAGTATCCAAATTTAAAAATTGACTTATCATCATCGGATAAAATAAATGTTAAAGTAACTAATAATAGAATACAAAATATAGTAGATTATTTAAAAGAAAATGGGATTTCTGACGAACTAGTTTCTACAAACTTAATGAATAGCAAATTAGCTAATGATGAGTTACTTGTAACAATTATGGACGTAAATATTCATCAGGTTGCTTTTCAATCTAAAATTGATGAAGATTATGACAATAATGTTGTTGTAAATACTGGTAATTCTGAAAATGGCACCTATACAATTCAAGTAGCTGCTTTTAGAAATAGAAAAACAGCAAAAAACAGATTCTTCAAAGCCTTAAATAATAATGTTGCCGAAATAAAATGTAAAGACAGACTTTGGCATTATACTTATGGTAAATATCAATATAAATCTGAAGCAGAAGATGCATTAATTCACATACAAAGAAAAGGATATGCTGATGCTTTTGTTCGTGAAGTTCAATGGTATAAGGATAATAAATAAAAGATTATTTATTCAGAATATATTTTAGATTCTTTCCATATTATATCGCTTGCTTCGTAAACATTGTCGGTTATTTTAACTATGTTTAATGATAAATTTAGGTAATAAATATTTTCTTTTCCCCAATGCGAGCAGTTTGCATACTTTTGTCTGTCTGGTAGTTTCATCATTACTTCAATATTTTTTACATCTTCGTCTATAATATTTATTAAAGGTATATTTACCACTAACCTGCTATTAGAAACAAAAAATGCAGTATCAATTTCTTTTGAATGAGTTGTACTTGATTGCAAAAAATAGTCAGCATCTATTTTTTTACATGCGTCAAAATCTATATAAACCTGCAATTCGCTGGAATTAACGAGCCAACTGTTAATTTTTACTTCATTAAAAGTTTGACCTAAATCGTCGCAACTTTCTTTACATGAATTAATAAAGAGAAGTAATAGTATTATAGGTATTAAAGTTGTTTTTTTCATTTTAATAGTTTAAATATGCCCTAAAATTACAGAAATAAGTTATATTAGGAAGGAAATTGTAGTTTTTTTTAATTATTTAGTATAATTATTAATTTTGAAGGCTTTATGCATAATACTTTAACTATATTAATAGTGTAAATTATAAAAATTAAGTAAATGAAAATATTAAATTTATTTCTTGCCATAGTCTTTTTATTCAAATTAGAGTTATCCTTTTCGCAAACGCAAAACGTTGTTGTCGTAATAATTGATGGTGCAAGATATACCGAAACTTTTGGTGATCCAGAACACACCTATGTTCCACGCATGGCTGAACTTGCACAGGAAGGAACAATTATTTCGGAATTTTACAACGACGGATTTACTTACACATCACGTGCTGTTCCTGCCTTATGGTGCGGTTCGTGGACAGAGGTTCAAAATATTAATTATGAAGGTTCAAACACACAATGCACTCTTGACCCTTCGATATTTGAATATTTTAGAAAGCAAAAAAATCAACCAGATACAAAAAGCATACACGAATTAACTTATGTAAGCTCACTTTGGTTACAAAGTTTTCACTCAGATTATGGTGAAGATTATTGGCCATATACTGTTAGTCAAGGTTCAACCGACGAAGAGGTTGTAAACCAAGCTAAGGAAGATATGGCAACTTACCAGCCACAATTAACATGGGTATATTTACCAAATGTTGATCATGAAGGACATAGCGGAGTTTGGGAGAACTATACAGGAGCTATTAGTACTGCCGATAGCCTTGTAAACGAGCTGTGGTCTTATATACAAAACGATCCTTTTTATAAAGACAATACAACTCTGCTTGTAACAAACGACCATGGACGACATACTGATGATTTCTTGGGACATGGCTGTAGTTGCGATGGCTGTAGGCATATTATGTTTTTGGCCTTAGGTCCTGATGTAAAACAGAATTATGTTTCGGACACATATCGTGTTTTGCCTGATTTTGCTACAACTGCAGCTTTACTTCTTGATATAGATATGGAGTATGCCACAGGAAATGTAGCTCAAGAAATATTTTTGCCCGGTACTTATATTGAAATTGTAAAGCCCAACAATATTAAAATAACAAATAATTTTTGCTCTTTTAATATTGAAAAAGAACAAGTTATAAATATTGAAGTTTATGATATTAATGGTAGAAAAGTTAAGATTATTAAATCTAAAAAATTTAACTCTGGAGCTTATAAAATCAACTACAATTTAGATGATTTGCAAGGAATTTATCTTATTAAAATTTCAAGCAAAAATATAAATTATAGTCAAAAAGTTTTATTGTATTAAATAATGAAAAAAACAATATATCATATTATATTCTGGATATTTATTTGGCTATATGTTTTCGATTATCTTATTGATTATTATTCAATTATAGAAAGCAGTCTATATTCACTATTTGAACTAGTAGTTTATATTTCTGAATTTTATTTGAATTTATTAGTTCTTATCCCTTTACTTTTTCATAGAAAATTTAAAATATTATATTTTCTGTCTGTTTTTGTCGCATTAGCCTTATTTTGCTCTAGTTATTTTATTTTTAATTTAGACTATGACCTACTCGCAACAACAACATTAAGAGCAGTAACAAGTTTCTTGTTAAATCATATTTTATTCTTTATAATTTCATATTTTGTATGGCACTACAACAAGTATATTACAGAAAAAGAAGTTAGATTTAAAGCTGAAAAACAAAAACTTGAAACTGAAATGCAATTGTTAAAATCTCAAATAAGTCCACATTTTTTATTTAATAGTTTAAATAACATATATTCATTATCGCTTATAAAAAGCGACGATGCACCAAAAATGATTAGTGCCTTATCGAATATTTTGCGATACTTTATATACGAAGGCAACAGTAAAAAAGTATATATAGAAAATGAGATTGATGCAATAAAAGAATACATTCAACTACAAAAAACACGACAAATTGCAGGAAAAAACAATATCAATTTTTTAATAAAAAAAAGTTTATCAACTATTGAAATTCCTCCATTAATTTTAATCTCTTTGGTAGAAAATGCCTTTAAGCATGGCAATATTATTAATAATGAAAACGGTTTTGTGAATATTTATATTGATTATAGATATAAAAAAGTTCTATTTACAATATCAAATTCATATATAAATAAAAACGCAAAAACAGGGATAGGCTTAAAAAATATAAAATCGCAGTTAGATTTAATTTTTAAATCAAATTATGATTTGAACATAAATAATAACAATAATATTTTTACAGTTAGACTTGCATTTTAATGGATACAACAAATATATATAACTGTTTAATTATTGACGATGAGTATCTTGCACGCACGTTAATACAAACTCACATTAATAATATACCAGAACTGAAAATTGTAGCCAAATGTAGCTCAGCTATTGATGCAAAACATTATTTAGAAGAAACAAATATTGATATATTATTTTTGGATATACAAATGCCAAATCTTTCAGGTATTGATTTTGCAAAAACATTACAACACACTCCTAAAATTATTATTACAACGGCTTACTCCGAATTTGCCTTACAAGGTTACGAATTGAATGTTATAGATTATTTACTAAAACCAATTACGTATGAGCGTTTCTATAAAGCAGTGTCTAAAACTATTGAAATATTAAAATTAGAAAACAATAACAGTTTAACAGAAAGTAAGCTAGAAAGTAAAAGTATTTTAATAAAGTCTAAGCATCAACTAATTAAAATAGATATAGCAGACATATTATATATTGAAAGTATGCACAAATATGTTAAAATATTTACTTATGACAACAAACATGTAACATTATTTTCGTTAAATGCAATTGAAAAAGAATTACCATCAAATATTTTTTATAGATGCCACCGTTCATTTATAATTAACCTAAATAAAGTTAAACTGATTGATGGAAACCAAGCTATAGTTGAAAACTACAATGTGCCTATTTCTAAAAATAATAAAGCTGAACTAATTAGTAAATTAGGTAAAAGAATATAGTTATATATACTTCTATACCCAAAACCCGTCATTTGAGGGAATAATTTTTCTAAAGCCTTATACATAATATAAATTTGCGTATAATCTTTAAAAAATATAAATAATGAATACACAAAAAATTATTATTACTGGATTAATATTTCTATTTCAAATATTAAGTTTTAATGCTTTTTCGCAATACACAATGCCCGAAGAAACATCCGAGCATGAGGGAACATGGCTTCAGTGGCCACATCATTACACTTATGGTATGTTTTATAGAAATTCTTTAGACGACACGTGGATAAACATGACCGAAGCTCTTGTTGATAGCGAAAATGTTCATATTATTGCTTATAATACAACAGAAAAAAACAGAATAATTACTCTTTTAAACAATGCTGGAGTACCTTTAACAAATGTTGATTTTTATATTCACGAAAACGACGATGTTTGGGTTAGAGATAATGGACCAATATTTGTTTATGATGCAAATGATAATTTAACCATGCTAGACTGGGGTTTTAACGGTTGGGGAGAAGATACTCCTTATGCAAAGTGCGACCTAATTCCAACAGCTTTAGCTACAGACCTTAATCTTCCTGTTATAGATTTGAGTGCTATGGTTTTAGAAGGTGGTGCATTGGAAATTGACGGTAACGGCTCAATGATGGCAACAAGAAGTTCGATTACTCATTCAAGCAGAAATCCCGATTTAACAGAGGAAGAAGTGGAAGACTACTTAACTTCATACTTGGGTATTACAAATTTTATTTGGTTAGACGGTGTTTATGGAATTGAACTAACAGACATGCACATTGATGGCTTTATGAAATTTGCTAATGAGAATACAATTGTAACAATGACTACCAATGATTTAATATACTGGGAAGTACCTCAATCAGATATTGACATATTAAATAGTGCTACAAATACAGAAGACGAAACTTATAATTATGTGTATTTGCCTTTAACACAAAACAATGTAACAACTGCTTATGGAAATGATTTAGATTATAAAGGTTCATATTGTAATTATTATATTGCGAATTCAGCTATTTTAGTTCCTAATTATAACGACCCAAATGATGCTGTTGCAAATGCAATACTCGAAGATGTTTATCCTAACAGAACAATTATAGGAATTGATGCAAGAAACTTATATGAAAATGGTGGAATGATACATTGTGTAACACAACAACAACCTGTAGATATAAGCACATCAAGCATTAATGAAGCAGATAATAGTAAAATTAATATTGGCAAAATATATCCAAACCCAGTAAATAATAATTCAACTATTGAAATAAATTTAAAATCAAATTCAAGTGTGTCAATAAAAATTTACGATATATCTGGCAGAGAAGTTAAATCAATTAGTAAGAAACACTATTTAGCTGGTAAAAACTCTATCAAAATTGATACAAACAACTTAAAGTCTGGTTTTTACACTTGTAGTATTTTAATAGATAAAAAAACAATTGAAAGTATTAAGATGATTATAAAATAAGAATAATCACTAAGTGCTATTTTATTGTATATTTACTGACTTTTGCAAAATAAAATACCACTAAGAAATTTTTATCTTAGTGGTATTATTTATTAAATTAACTGTTATAAGGTAGCAGGTGAAAACACCAGCTACAGGCAAGATTTTTCTATTTTGGTAGAGAAACTTATTCTTTATGAGCTACTAAAAATCCGGCACCAAGCATAATACCTAATGGTCCAAGATAAAAGCCTATAAAGCTTTCAGAAATACCAAAAACTTTAAGCATTATAGCAAAAAAGATTAGTACCATACCGATACCTATAAACAATAATCCTAATATTTTTCTAGATTTTAAATCCATCTTTGTTACTCCCATTCAATAGTTGCAGGAGGCTTAGAGCTTATGTCGTAAACAACTCTGTTTATGCCTTTTACCCTGTTAATAATATTATTTGACACTTCGCCTAAAAACTCATGAGGCAAGTGCGACCAATCAGCTGTCATCCCATCAGTTGAAGATACTGCACGTAGTACAACTGTTTTTTCGTAAGTTCTTTCATCGCCCATAACTCCAACCGACTGTACTGGAAGCAAAACTGTTGCAGCCTGCCAAACTTCGCCATATAAGTTATGTTTTTTTAATGATGAAATAAAAATATCATCAGCTTCTTGTAAAATTTTCACTTTATCCTCGGTTACTTCACCAATAATTCTAATTCCTAAGCCTGGACCAGGAAAAGGATGACGAGCCAATAGTTGAGTTGAAATATTTAAAGCTTTACCAATTCTTCTTACTTCATCCTTAAATAAAAGCCGTAAAGGCTCAACAATTTTAAGTTTCATATAATCAGGCAAGCCACCAACATTATGATGCGATTTAATAGTTGCCGAAGGTCCTTTTACCGACTGCGATTCAATTACATCTGGATAAATTGTTCCTTGAGCAAGCCATTTAATACTGTCAAGCTTTGTCGATTCAATATCAAAGACTTCGATAAATGCGTTACCAATAGCTTTTCGCTTTTTTTCGGGGTCAGTAATACCTTTTAGTGCATTATAAAACTTATCTTTAGCATTAACGCCTATAACATTCAATCCTAAGCCTTTGTATGATTCAATAACTTCTTCGTACTCATTTTTTCGTAAAAGTCCATTATCAACAAAAATACAAGTAAGATTTTTGCCAATTGCTTTATCTAATAAAACCGCAGCAACTGTTGAATCAACACCTCCCGAAAGTCCTAATAATACTTTATCGTCTCCCAATTTTGCTTGTAATTCGCTAACAGAATTATCTATAAAAGAAACTGGAGTCCAGCTAGAATCAGCACCTGCAACGTTTATTACAAAATTTTCTAATATTGTTTGTCCTTGAGTTGTATGGTAAACTTCGGGGTGAAATTGAAGAGCATAAGTTTCTTCATTTTCAATTTTAAAAGCACCAACTGCAATACTTTTAGTATTTGCTGTAATTTTAAAATTATCAGGCAATTTCACAATTGTATCAGCATGCGACATCCAAACCTGTGCATTATCTTCAATATTTTGAAACAGAACATCGGTTTTATCGATATTCTCGAGGTTAGCGCGTCCATATTCACGATGTGCCGATGGGGCAACTTCTCCTCCAAAATTATGAGCAAGAAATTGAGCTCCATAACAAATTCCTAATAAAGGTTTTTTACCTTTTATAGCTGTTAAGTCTGGGGTAGGGCAACTCTTGTCTCTTACTGAAAATGGGCTTCCCGAAAGTATAACAGCCTTAACAGAATCATCAATATTTGGATGATTATTAAAAGGATGAATTTCGCAATAAACATTGAGTTCACGAACTTTTCTTGCAATAAGTTGTGTGTATTGCGAGCCGAAATCTAAAATAATAATTTTACTTTGCATGTTACTTTTTTGTCTTTTTAAGATCTAAATAAACTGGTAAATGATCACTATATCCGTCATGAAATTTGTATCCAATATATGTTCTAAAGGGCTGAAAACCCGTATTACGCTCATCAACTTCCAATAAAAATGGAGCATCAAAAACGTGTGCATCATCAAGTGTTGTTGAAATATTTAAGGAATTATTTAGTAAGTTTCCCGAAATAATTATTTGGTCTAGCACGCCCCATTCTCCATGGTATTTATGGCTTCCTTGCCCTTTTTTATGTTGAAGATAAAAAGCTAAATTATATAATTCTTTATCCTCAAATGTATCGAATTTAGTTTTTGCTTTAAGGTAGTCAGTAACACTTTTATCATCGGGGTAATCGTTTAAATCACCCATAATAATAATTGCTGGATTCTTTTCAACTTTATAAATAGAATCAATTTTTGTTCTTAAAACTTCGGCAGCTCTGTTTCTTTTTGCCTGCGTAACCATTTGCCCACCCCAACGTGATGGCCAATGATTTACAAATATATGAAAAGTATCTTTAGCTTTAGTATGCCCTTTTACATATAGAATATCGCGTGTAGGCTTGTTATTATCAAAAGGGAAAGTTACTCTTATTGCCTCATAAGAAATTGGTTTAAATTTATCTTTTCTATATATAAGTCCAACATCAATACCTCTTCTGTCTGGCGATTCGCGATGAATTATTCTATAAGGAATTTTTTTTAGAAAAGTTTTTTTAGTTAAATCCTGTAATACTCTTTTATTTTCAATTTCGCATACTCCTATAATTTCTGGAGCATCCCACTGCCCAACAGCCATTATCACTTTTGCTATATTATTTAATTTCTTGTAATATTTTTTTGAAGACCAATGTTTTGCTCCTTCAGGAGTAAATTCTTCATCAACTTTTAAGCTATCATCTTCAATATCAAATAAATTTTCA
>JAOZLS010000446.1 GCA_029934705.1 Bacteroidales bacterium
TAATGCCATTAAATTTTTAAAAGACTTTGATACTGATGATTCTGCCTTAGGAGCTGTTGCAAATGGGAACATAGGTGATGCTTATGCAGAAAAGGGAAATTTAAAAGATGCTTCTAAATATTATAAAAAAGCAGCTTATAACTCAGACAATGAGCTTATAACTCCTATATATCTTATGAAATTGGGAAGAGTTTATGAAGCTAACGGTAATTTTAAATCAGCATTAGAGGCTTACGAAATTATTAAAGAAAAATATGCTAAAACTGAAGAAGGTAGATATATTGACAAATATATTGTTAGAAGTAAAGCTAGCATTAAATAAATATTTGTTTCATATAATACAAAAAAAGGAATTTATAACTAAATTCCTTTTTTTTGTGGTTTAAACTCTCATAAAAACTATTAATATTTAGCTTTTATACAACCGACCTTGCCATGTGTTTTGTGCAATAAAGTGTTTTTCAATTTTACTTACTATCTCAAAATTTTTAATTCCTCCCCATTTGGGTGCAATAAGTAAATCGGCTGGCGATTCGCTTATAAATCTTTCAATAATAATTTTAGGATTTAATAATTCTACAAATTTTACTACAAATTCAATATATTCTTCCGAAGTAAAAAGCTCAAACATTTCAGTATTATCTATAAACTGCTTTGCCATTACAGTTTTCTTTATAATTTGTAGCTGGTGTAACTTTAATGTTTCAAAAGGAAGTTGCGAAAGCATTTTAGCATGTTCAAGCATTTCATTTCTACTATCGCCTGGTAATCCTAAAATATAATGTACGCCTACGTGTAGCCCTCTATTTGCCGACATATTTAGTGCTTCAACAGATTCCTCAAATGTATGACCTCTATTTATATTTTTTAAAGTTTCATTATTACATGATTCTATCCCATACTCAAGTGCTATATAATATTTTTCAGCAAGTTCTTGAAGAAAATCAAGTATATCATTATCGACACAGTCTGGGCGGGTTGCAATTGAAAGACCTATTACCCCCTTAACTGAGAGGGCTTCTAAATACATTTTTTTAAGGCTTTCGATATCTGAATACGTGTTTGTATATGCCTGAAAATAAGCAATATACTTTTGTGCTTTATATTTAGGCGAAAAAAAAGCAATGCCTTCTTTTAGCTGTTCTGTAATAGTTTTTTTTGGCGAACAATAAAAAGGATTAAATGTATCATTATTACAATAAGTACATCCTCCTTTTGCTTTAGATCCATCACGGTTAGGACAAGTAAAACCTGCGTCTACCGCAATTTTTTGAACTCTTTCGGAAAACTGCTTCTTAAAATAACCAGAAAAATCATTAAAAGGGCGACTATGTTCCCAATCGTAAACTATTTTATTCATAAATAAATTTTTAATGGTATAATTTGATAGTCAAATGTTAAACTTTGCCAAAGTTACAGTAAGCAAATTGTTATAATATTAATAATCCGCTATTGCAAACATTTATAAACTTTGGCAAAGTTATTATTCAGAATTATTGGAATCGATATTAATTTATTTAACATTCTACCCAGTTAATTATAGTCTGTCATAAAGTAAGGCTTTGTAATAATTAATTGATACACAAAACAATTATGATTATATATTTTTGCTAATATAAAATCCTAAGGGTTTTAATATGATTTATAGACAAACTCTAATTAATCCTGTATTTTATTCATTTCTATATCTTTTTCAATAATTTCTATTGCTTGCAGGTATGTTACTTTTTTAGCAATTATTTCCTTATCTTTATTTAATAGATAAATAATTGGTGAACTTTGTATATCGTAATTTGTTCTAAAGCCATCAAAAGGATTCCATACATTTATCCAATTATTCATTTTATGTTTTTTTATAAATATTAGCCAATCATTTAAGATTTTAGAATGTCTTGCCCATCCGCTTATATCTTTGCTCATAAACATACTTATAACTTTTACACCTTTCTCTGCTAATTTTTTTTGCTCATACAATTCGTAAAATTCTGGAGTTTCTTTTCTACAATGACTACAGTCAGGAGTCCAAAACCAAAGAATAATATATTCAGCATCAACACTATATAAGTTATTTGTAGTTTTAAAACCATTAGAAAATTGTTTTAATAACTCTATTTTCTTTTTAATTTTAAGATCTTCCTCTATTTTTGACTTTTCAAGGTCTATTCCGTCTTGCTTATATTTTGGAATTTCTGCCATATACTTATTAATAACGGTCGTATCACTGGGTAGTTCTTTAAAATTAATATCTTTAGCTATACCTCCAACTAAACAATATTTTTTTGTAATCACTTTTTCTTTTAGTTCATCAATAAATTCTTTCGAGCTCCATTTTGCTTCTGGTATATAATATTTTTCGGCTATATGTACATATACATTTTCAGAAGACATATACTGGCTTGATGCGTATTTATTAAATAAATGAATTAGCATATATTTGAATAGAGCATCAGATGTTCTTGATTTTTCAATTAGTTTATCAACTTCTGCAATTAATGTGTCGGGATACTGAGGAAGTATTTTATCCATAAAAACGTCAATTTTACTTTCATATATAGGCGTGTGTAATAGGCGTTCATCTCCAACATTAAAATCGTCAAAATAGTGCATTCTATTATAAATATATTTATCCATTGGTTTAGTAATAGTTTTAGGAACAACAACTTGCCTTGAAGCTTTTAAAAACACTGAGAAAAACATATTAGGATTATCTTCTATTGTAGCATTAAATTGAGCTGTTCTTTCTTCATTTAACTTTTCAAATTCAGCAATTATTTCTTTTTGTTTTTTCTCATCTTCTTTATATTTCTCATACTCTTTTTTTAGGGAGTCTTGCTTTAAAGTTATTCCGCTTAAAAAATTCTGATATTTTATAAAAATTGAATTTTGTTCGCTTCCTGTATATTTTACAGTGTTTAAAAAGTCGGTGGAATCGCCTGTTATTGTAAATTTTTGGTCTTTATCAATTAAAAAATCAAAATACGATTTATTTGATAAAAATAGAAAATACATTCCGCCCATAAGCAAAGTATCGCCTTTTATTACTGCATTTCCTCGCTTATCTGTAACAACTGTATCACTTGGTATCAGCTTTGAGTTGTAATGATGACCCAAAATTATTGTATCATTAGGTAAGGATTTAAAAATTAATTTAATTTCGTATCCTTGTGCATTTGCATTGTTGTAATAAATGAACAATGGCATTAGCATAATTAAAATAAATATTTTTTT
>JAOZLS010000121.1 GCA_029934705.1 Bacteroidales bacterium
CAAATAGTAGATATTAGTGGTAAACTTATTTATTCAAGTCAAATAATAAGTAATAATCATAAAATAAATACAACTAAATTTGCCAAAGGATTATACTTTGTAAAACTTAACTCAAATGACGAAATTTATACTAAAAAATTAGTTATAAACTAAATAATAACAAATAAGTAAATATTAAAAGCCTGCATATTAATAGATATGTGGGCTTTTTTATACTTCTTCAACTTTATAACATAAACAATAAAAGTACATCTAAACATATAAATTGTTAAGGACCTGTGTAAAATTAATTGCATATTTACTTGTCTGCAAATGACTTATTAACACAATCTTGCAGAAGTGCGTAAGCAACACTTCGACTAACGCTCTGTGCAGGCAACAAATAGCACTTAGTGCTTAATATTGTTTTAAAACAGAAAATATTACTTTGGAGTTAAAACTATTTTATTAATTTTGTAAGAAGAATAAACTATAAAAAACTAAAATACATTAACACATGAAAGAAGTCTATATTGTATCGGCAGTAAGAACACCTATGGGAAGCTTTGGCGGCTCATTATCAACAGTTCCTGCAACAAAACTAGGAGCAATTGCTATAAAAGGTGCTATTGAAAAAGCAGGAATAAACCCTAGCGAAATTACCGAAGTTTTTATGGGAAACGTACTTCAAGCAAACGAAGGACAAGCACCTGCCAGACAAGCAGCTATTTTTGCAGGAGTGCCTAACACTGTACCATGTACAACAATTAACAAAGTATGCTCATCAGGTATGAAGTCAGTAATACTTGCAGCACAAACGATTATGCTTGGCGATAACGATGTTGTAGTTGCAGGTGGTATGGAAAACATGTCAATGGTTCCTCACTATTTACCAGCAATGAGAAATGGAATGAAACTTGGAAACGGAAAAGTAATTGATGGTTTAGTAAACGACGGACTTTGGGATGTTTACAATAATTACCACATGGGAAATGCAGCAGAATTATGTGCTACAGAAATGAATTTCTCAAGAGAAGAACAAGACAGATACGCAATTCAATCGTACAAACGCTCAGCTGCTGCAGTTGACGCAGGTAAATTTAAAGAAGAAATTGTTCCTGTTGAAATAGAAACTCGTAAAGGTACAGTAATTGTTGATACCGACGAAGAATATAAAAGTGTGAAATTTGATAGAATTCCTACATTACGCCCAGTTTTTGTAAAAGGCGGAACAGTAACTGCTGCAAACGCATCAACAATTAACGATGGAGCATCGGCATTAATTCTTATGAGCAAAGAAAAAGCTGAAGAATTAGGAATTAAACCTATTGCAAAATTAATTGGATATGGCGATGCTGCTCATGAACCAGAATGGTTTACTACAGCACCTGCAAAAGCAATGCCTAAAGCAATTGCAAAAGCAGGTTTAACAGCAAATGATATTGAATATTACGAACTTAACGAAGCATTTTCGGTTGTTGCTCTAGCTGCAATTAAAGGTCTTGGACTTGACGAAAGCAAAGTAAACGTTAATGGTGGTGGTGTTTCTTTAGGTCATCCTTTGGGTTCATCAGGCTCTCGAATTATTGTTACTTTACTTAACGTATTAAAACAAAATAACGGTAAATATGGAGGAGCTGCCTTATGTAATGGTGGCGGTGGTGCTTCTGCTGTTGTTGTTGAAATGATGTAAAAAAATAAATTTTCATATAAAAAAGCTGTTTTAGTATTTCTGAAACAGCTTTTTTTGTATATTTATTGAAAAAAAAGAGACTGTTTCATATCTATAAAAAACAGTTTACACTTTTCTTAGTGTTACTTTGTGAAATTTACTTTGTGAGACTTTGTGGTTAATTTCTATTTTTTTTATAACCACAAAGTTACACTAAGTTTTATCACAAAGTGAAAAGTAAGTAATTTTAGAAGTGTAAAGTTTCTATCAAGCATCCAAAAAAAACTAATCAAATGAAAAAATCAATATTAATTATCACTTTTCTAGCATTCGTACTTTCAGTATTTGGACAAACAGAAGAAGAGCAAGTTATAAGAATTAGAGGATTGTATCAAAATACAATGCAAAACCTTCAGTTTTACACTAAAAGGGCAAATCAGGAAAAACAAGAAGAAGCATTTCTAAAATATACAGCTTACCACAATTCTCTTGACGAAATTGTTTATCATAAAATGTATATTGACGAACTTAACGGCGATATATCAACATACCATTGCTATAAAAAATGGGGTACCTTATATTTCATTTTTATCGAAACGGAATCAGAAGAGGGAAACAACCGAACTCAAGACCGAATATATATGAATGATTCAATGATAATAAGATCTCTTCATAAAGAAAAAAAATATAACGATAATACAGATTTCTCAAAAATAAAAAATTCAGAAGGAAATAAATCAAACAATTATTTTAAAGGATACCACGAACAATACGATTGGTTTATAAAAGAACAAACTGAATACAACATATTCACAAACGAAAATGACTCACTTCTTACAATTAAAGAAATAAGAGCCGAGTACTCAAAAATAATGAGAGAAATGAATTCATATACCGTGCATGATGTATATTATCAGGCACCTATGGAATACTATTGGGCAAGTCATCCTATAAAAGTGATGATTAATAACAAAAATGAAATAAAAATAATTGAAGTAAATTGGAGCGATGAAGGTTTTGGCGGAACAGATATATACTATTTTAAAAACAGAAAACTTTTCTTTGTATATAAAACTGAACAAAACGGAAGGTCTGACCCAGAGCAATGGAGTCAATATAGATATTATTTTAAGAATAACTCTTTACTTACAATTTTGCAAAAAGAAGGAGAAGGCGAAGATTTCAGAGACCATATAAAAACGCCAAACAAAACTAAAAATATAACTGCTAAAGTTAAAGAAGAAACATATAAAAACTTAATTAATGAAGTAAAATCATATAAAAATCAATTTTTCGGTATTATGGAATCTATGAAATAACTTATATCACTTCATTTTTTTATCTGAAATAAGCTCGGCTTCGGTTTCAATTAAAACACCTGTACTTTCGTCGCCAAACAAAGTACCTATAACTTTAATTTGGGTTTTGCATATTTTTTGGCAGCCAAAACCACATTTCGATTGTATTTCGTATTTATAAATATAAGTACTTTTCGTATTAAAATCGTTTGTTTCTTTATCAATAATTTTCACGCTAATAATTTTCTTACAAAGCTCATGAACATTTTTGTTTAAAAAAGATTTTGCTTCTTTTTCCATAGCAATAATTAAACTATCTTTTTGTCCTAACCATTCTTTTTTAAAGACGGCTTTTCTGGAATCTTCAAGCGTTTTAAGTCCCTGTTCACATTTTTCTATATATTTTTCAGCACTAATTTCTACTTTATATAATTTACAAGTATCTATAATTGCATTTAATTGCTTAATATTTTTCGGGTTTCCTTCTGCATAAATTTTAAATTTAACATAACTTAAATCTTGTCTTCTATCGTTTAACTCTTTTGTTTTTACGCAGTTAGTATATTTATACAAAAATAATTTTATTGCTTCACTTTCAGCATTTGCTTGTTTTAAGGTGTAGTCCTCTTTAAATTTATCGGCAAGTACTTTATAATTAGCTTCTTCGGATATTGTTTTTCGTCTTTCAACACCTATTTCATTAATAATTGCTTTTATATTTGAATTGTAATTTGTTGATTCCGATTTAAGTAATATATAATCAGCTTCATTATTTAACTCTGTAATTTTTGTAAGTTTTACTTCATATTGGTTAAAAGTATCTACTTTAAATTTTTGATATTTATTTATGAAATTTTGATATAATTTATCGGTTGTTTCTTTATCAAACTTATTACTTAAATCTAGTATCTCTTCATAATACTCACTCTCAGGATAATCTGATATAAACGATTTTAGGTCTTCCGAAATATTTTGTGCTTGCTTGTCTAATAAAAATATATCAAACTCCTCGGAATTAACAAATTCTTTATAATCTGATTTTATATCAAAATATGTTCGACCTTCTTTAGAGCCACAACTACTAAAAAAAACGATTGTTGATATTGCGAATATGTAAAATATTTTTTTCATTTATAAAGCTATTAATTATTTAATGTTACAAAATTACAAAACTATAAGGAAAGACAAAGGTATAAAGTAAAAAGATTAAAGAGGACAGAAATCTTCTTTAATCTTTATAGGCATGTTTCATATCTATAAAAAACAGTTTACACTTTTCTTAGTGTTATACCAAATAAACATCAAAATTGCCGACAAATCCTTCATCCTTTCCTGTTTTCCTGCACTTAAAATTTAAACCGTAGCTACGACTATGCTTGAAATTTTAAGATTGTAAAACAAAAAAATATTTTGAATTTATTCGGCAACTTTGAAATTCATTTGGTATTACTTTGTGAACTTCACTTTGTGAGACTTTGTGGTTAATTTCTATTTTTTTAATAACCACAAAGTTACACTAAGTTTTATCACAAAGTCTCACAAAGTGAAAAGTAAGTAATTTTAGAAGTGTAAAAAACACCTGTCACAGGCAGAGTTTAGTACTAATGCAACCTTTGGTTCGAAACGGATACAGCCTTTGGTACGGGACTGATATAGCCTGCCGGACTATATCTACAAATATTTCATTGAAAAAGCCTGAAATAGGCAAACTGTCTAACATATAAATATTAATTTCTAAATACAAATATCCAATTATCTGTTTCTACCATATTCTTCGTGGCTCGACACCCAATCGGACGATGATATTGCGGCAGCTAATGAAATTTCTCCTGCTAAAACAACACCTGCAATTATTTCGGCAAATTTTAAAACTTTACCTTTTCCATAACAGCCCAGCACTTCTAAAGCTTCTTTTTGGGTAGCCAAATTTGTTCCTCCGCCATAAGTAGCAACAATTAATGAAGGAATTGTCATTGATATATATAAATCACCATCATCTGTAAGTTCTGAATATAATAAACCAGCCGATGATTCAGAAACATTTGCAACATCCTGACCTGTAGCTATAAACATTGCTGTTATTCCATTTGCTGAATGTAAACCGTTATTATTAGCACCCGATAATATTGCTCCAACATTAGCAACTAATCCATGATAAGCTAAGTTTTTAGGATCAACTCTAAGTCTCTGCAAAAGAACTTCTTTTTTTATTGTAATTTCAGCTACTACACGTTTTCCACGTGTTCGCATTATATTAATTTGCGATGCTTTTTTATCTGTTGCTAAATTTGATTCTAAATAAAAATGAACTACTTTATGTTGGGTATAATGCTCAAGAATCCAACTACATGCAACAAAAGTAGCACGACCAACCATATTCTGACCAGCAGCATCTCCTGTTGAAAAATTAAACCGTAAGTAAGCAAATTTATTCGATAAAATATCGTCTATATACTGTAACTTAGCTATGCTAGAAGTTGCTTCTGCTTGTTCTCTAATAGTTTCTATATTATCCTTTATCCACTGCACAAAATCGCGTGATTCGCGTGCATTTGCAAATACAAAAACAGGTGCTCGCTGCATTGCATCGCCAATTACTGTACAAGTAACACCTCCACTCTCGTTAACAACTTGCATTCCTCTATTGTAAGATGCAATTAATGTACCCTCAGCTGTCGCTAATGGTATAATAAATTCGCCATCGGCATGTTCGCCATTAATTTTTATAGGACCAGCAAAGCCCATTGGAACTTGTGCTACTCCTGTAAATTGCTCACAATTGCCTTGTGTTGTATGTGCATCAAAAGAATATTTACTAATATGCGATAATTTTGTACCTGTATATTGTTCAACAAAATTTTGCCTAGCACTTATTGCTTCTTTAGAGTAGTCATCAGTCTCATTTCTAGGTATTTTAACTATATCTTTATCATATATCCTTAGCGAATCATCTACATAAAACTCTAATTTTCCAAATGGGTTAGCATAAAAAATAAATTTCATTTTATATGTACCTTTTGCTAATTGTTCGGCATTTACAAAAATTGTTATTGATTTACGTAATGGGAAATCAACCGGATTTTCTTTATTAATATTTAAGGCCGAAAGCTTTTGTCCATCGCCAAAATCAATAAAAATTCGTTCAGGACTTATTTTATCTTCTCCGATTCTAATACACTTAATTCCTGTTAATTTTGCATTCTTTAGTCTATTTTTAAGAGAAAAAGAAATACCTTCTTCTGTATTTTTTAAACTACCGTAAGTATAAAGTTGTCTTAATAAAAGTTTAGGAATCAGTCTCATAATATTTTTTTAGTTAGTTAGTTTACAATATAGTATATTTTAAAGTAATAAATATACAAATATAATAGAAGTATTAAAGTATAAAACTAACTATATATTTTTAATAATGAAAAAGAAAAAGTTATTTTTTGATGAGTAATGCAAAACTGTTTGGAAATAAATTATCTTGCCTCTACGCTTATCAGGTGTTTTCCAACTGACAAAATAATAATAAAACAAAAATCGAAATTTATTCTTCAGCAAAATATTACAATCAGATAGACAATAGCTTTAATTAGTGCGAATAAATGTCAGGTGGAAAACACCTGACATAGGCAGAGTTTTTAATATGGTAATTAAGGTTATGTTGTGCAAACCGAAGCCTTCAGTTAAACTTTTAACTCAACTAATTAATAGTTACGAAAAAATAATGTAAAACCGAAAGTTTCGGTTAAAGCTAAAAATCAAAATAAACTTTTAATTTCAATATCTATTTTTTGTTTTACAGCTTTTATTGTAAACTTACAATTGTCAAATTTTGGTGGGCCTAAAGCTGTGTAATCACCTGACATACCAAAAGCTTCTGATGGTATTCCAAATGCATTTTTATCTAATTTTTTATTTGAATTTTCGTCGTGAAAAACAGATATTGCATACACTCCTAGCGGTAAATTTTCTAATGAAATAGAGACTATATCATTTGTAACTTTAACTAGTTTTTTATCTATTGCAAATTCTATTTTTTTTGGAAAACTATTCTTATTTCTTTCATCAAAAATTGCAATAAATACATTACCTCTTTTGTTTTCAAAACCAGAAATATTTACAGTAAGAGTAGATGTTTGCGATTTTGCGAATATTGAAAAAAACAATATAAAAATTATTGTAATATGTAATTTTTTCATGTAAATATGCTAAAATTTAATAACTGTTTGTCTTATTTGCACTAATTTAGTAAGCAAATCTTCTAAATAATTTAGATGAAGCATATTTGCTCCGTCCGATTTTGCAACGCCAGGATTTGGGTGTGTTTCAAGAAAAATACCATCGGCACCTACGGCAATTGCAGCTTTTGCGACTGTTTCAATTAAATCTGGTCGTCCGCCTGTAACACCACTTGTTTGGTTTGGTTGCTGCAACGAGTGGGTAATATCCATTATTACGGGGTAACCCGTTTTTTGCATCTCTGGGATTGCTCTGTAATCTATTACTAAATCAGTATATCCAAACATTGTGCCTCTATCGGTAAGCATAACATTATCATTACCAGAGTCCTTTACCTTTTGTGCTGCAAATTGCATTGACTCACCAGCAAGAAACTGACCTTTTTTTATATTAACAACTTTACCTGTTTTTGCAGCAGCAATTAGTAAGTCGGTCTGCCTACATAGAAACGCAGGTATCTGGAGTATATCGACATACTCAGCTGCTAAAGCGGCTTCCTCGGCTGTATGAATATCGGTTACAATAGGTACATGCAACTCGTTTCGTACTTTTTCTAAAATTTTAAGAGCTTTTATGTCTCCAATTCCCGAAAATGAGTCTAACCTAGACCTATTTGCTTTTCGATATGATGCTTTAAAAATGTATGGAATTTTAAGTTTCTCGGTAATTGAAAGTGCTTTTTCAGCTATTTCAAAAACATTTTTCTCACTTTCTACAACACATGGTCCGGCCAATAAAAAGAAATTTCCTGAATCTGTGTTTTTAATGTATGGGATGTTTTTTATTATATCCATTTTATTTTGTTATTTATTTTCTGACAATAATATTTTAAATTCCTCTTCACTAGGAAGATTTCTTGCAATTTCTTTGGGTAATTGTAAATAAGTATATGTTGAAACTCCCATAGGTTTATTTACCAATTCCAAAGCATATTCCACAGTAATTTTGCTTTTGCTTTTGCACAATAAAATACCAATACTTGGGTTGTCTTCGGGATATTTAACAGTTTTATCCAACAAGTGTAAATACCAGTTTAATTGCTGACTATATTCAGGTTTAAATTCATTTACTTTCAGTTCAATGGCAATCATCGATTTTAATTTTCTGTGATAAAATAACAAATCAATAAAATACTCTTTATTATCAAGTTTGAGCCTAAATTGTTGTCCCATAAAAGCAAAATCGTTTCCAAATTGCCCTAACGTTTTTGTAATATTAGTAACAATTGTATTTTCTAATTGCTGTTCGGTATGTCTGTCTTCTAAATTTAAAAAAGACAAATCATATTCGTCAGTAAATTGTAATCGGTATTCTACAATTTCTGATGAACTTACTGTTTTTTCAAAATTATTTTGAAAGTTAATAGCTTTATTGAAAGCATCAAATTTTATTTTCTCTTTTAAAACACCTCTGTTCCATGCTTCTGTATTTGTTTTTTCTAGGTAAAATATTTGCTCATCTTTGTTTTTTATCTTACTAAAAATAACTTCAGTATGCCCCCATGGTAATTTCGCCACAAGCTGTGGCGAAATTTGATTTTTGTTTATTATTTCATAAACCAATTTCATTCGATACAAATTCCTACTAGAAAAACCTTTAATTCCTTTAAATTCAGACTGTAAATCTCTTGATAATCTATCAATTACAGAAGTCCCCCAACCTAGCTTTGCTTGTTCAGAAATAGTTTTACCAATATCTAAGTAAGCTAATATCATTTCAGAATTTACTGATACAATACTTTTATATTGAGCATGTTTTACACGTTCTTTAAGCTCTGCAAATGTTTTTATATAGTTTTTCGGTAAAATATTCATTGTATAACTTTGGGTGTTTTACATTATATTAAATCACAATTATAATAGCAATTTAGTATATATACAAAGATAGCATTTTTTCAATCCCAGCATTATATGTTTTTTAATAATTTTATGCTGTTGCACATAAGATTTTCTATCTATATTTTTTCCATAATTTTGTCAAAAATTCTTTAAATTTATTTTCTTGAGCATTTTCTTGTGGTCTATAAAATATTTTATTTGTTATTTCTTTTGGTAAATACTCTTGCTCGGCAAAATTGCCTTTATATTGATGCGAGTATTTATAGCTTTTACCATAATTAAGCTCCTTCATTAATTTTGTTGGTGCATTGCGTAAATGCAATGGTACTGGCAAATTACCAGTTTCCTTAACCAAACTTTGTGCTTCGTTAATTGCTAAATATGCCGAGTTACTTTTGGGCGAATTTGCCAAATATATTGCTGTTTGCGATAAAATTATTCTCGACTCTGGAAATCCAATTATATTTACTGCCTGAAAACAATTATTTGCAAGTAATAGTGCGTTAGGGTTAGCAAGACCAATATCTTCGGAAGCAGAAATTAAAAGTCGGCGAGCAATAAATTTAACGTCTTCGCCACCTTCAACCATTCTTGCAAGCCAATAAACAGCTCCGTTTGGGTCGCTCCCTCTAATAGATTTTATAAATGCCGAAATAATATCGTAGTGCATTTCGCCTCCTTTATCGTAAAAAGCGAAATTCTGCTGTATGCTATTTGTTACAAGCTCATTGGTAATTATAATTTTTTCTTTGGAAGAAGAATTTACTACCAGTTCAATAATATTTAAGAGTTTACGAGCATCGCCACCAGAGTTTAAAAACAAAGCATCAGTTTCTTCTAATTTTATATCTTTTTCTTTTAAAATGGTATCATTTTGTAACGCATTATTTGCAAGTTTTTGCAAATGCTCTTTCTCCAGCGATTTTAAAACATATATTTGGCAACGAGATAATAGTGGCGAGATTACTTCAAATGATGGATTTTCGGTGGTTGCTCCAATAAGAGTAATTGTTCCGTCTTCAACGGCTGCTAGTAGCGAGTCCTGCTGCGATTTGCTAAATCTATGAATTTCATCAATAAAAAGAATTGGGTTTGGACGAGAAAAGAACTGCTGCGATTTAGCTTTTTTTATCACTTCTCTTACATCTTTAACCCCAGAACTTACGGCACTTAATATAAAAAATGAGCGATCGAGTTTATTAGCAATAATTTTTGCTAAAGTAGTTTTGCCTACACCTGGTGGTCCCCATAAAATAAACGATGGTATATTACCCGACTCAATAAAGCTACGCAATACAGAACTATTCCCAACTAAATGTTCTTGTCCTATGTATTGATCTAAATCTTTGGGTCTTAATCTTTCTGCTAAAGGTAAACTCACTTTTTTTTATATTAAATTACATAGCAAAGATAATATTTTTA
>JAOZLS010000122.1 GCA_029934705.1 Bacteroidales bacterium
AGTATTCTTTTATATAGTCAGAGCAGCCTAGTATAAAAAATGAATTAGGTGTTAATTTACTAGATATATCTCTTACTTCGCTGGAAATTCTTTTTTTAGCATGTTCGTTGCCTTTTATATGGGCTGTAAGAATTTCTTTTTCTTTTCCTTCTAATAATTGCTTTAAACCATTTACAAATAGACTTTGATCGTCGGCTATTATTACATTCTTTATATCCATTTAAAATGTATTATCCTATTAATATTAGCGGTGTTTAATAATGTTTAAGTGGTTTTTATAAAGGTTTATAGGTTAATATATAATATATGAGACTACTCCGAAAAGTCGAACTATCTGATTTTTAAAGCTTTTTTACCCTTAATCCCTAAAGATGTAAAACGATAGTTTTAGCCTTAAAAAACCCGATAGTTCTCAAAGTCCTCTTCATGGGATTTAGGGGTATAATCACTTTTCGGAGTGGACTCATATATGATTCTTTAATTTTTGCAGGTGTATTTTTAAATATAACATTTTAATTTATTGAAAGCTAAAGTTTTACTGAATTTAAAAAGTAAAGCTTTAACTTTTTGAAACTAGTGTTATGTCAAGTATAAATTGTTGCTCAATTGTCGTGTGGACGAATGCAACTCAGTTTTAACTATACTGCAAAGACTTTTCATCGTCCGTAGGACATGGAAACGTCATTACATACTTGACATAACACTAGAATAGTATTCTATAAACTAATTTACTCACATAAATGTTTATCTATATTAGAGTATTTATATAAAAAATCAAGTTTTTCTTTGTACTTTTTTATTAAAACATTTCTTTTAACTTTTAGTGTTGGCGATAACTCTCCTGTTTCAGGATTCCATTCCTGACATGTAAGCGAGAACTTTTTTATTTGCATCGCTTTATCAAAGCCTTTGTTATATTTATCAATTTCTTGTTGTACTCTAGCTATTACTTTAGGCGATTTTACTAATTCAAGGTTATCTTTAAAAGATATTTTATGAATAGAAGACCAATTATGTAAATATTCAAAAACAGGGCAAATTATTGCTGCACAATATTTTTCGCCTTCACCAACAATCATTAATTGCTCAATAAATGGTGATTCTTTAAATTTATTTTCAACTAATTGTGGTGCAACATATTTTCCTGTTGATAGTTTAAACAATTCTTTTTTACGACCTGTTATTCTTAATATTTTACCATTTAACTCTCCTAAGTCACCTGTATGAAACCAGCCGTCTTTATCAATAACTTCAGCTGTTTTTTCAGGGTCTTTGTAATATCCAGGCATTAAGTTAGGTCCTTTAAATAATATTTCTTTATCGTCGGCTATTTTAACTTCTGCTGAATTTAATATTTGACCAACAGTTCCTGGTTTTATTTCATTATATCTGTTAACAGAAATAACTGGGGCTGTTTCTGTTAATCCATAACCCTCCATTACCTGAATTTTAGCAGCACTAAAGATTCTTGATAATCGTGGTTGTAGAGCTGCTCCACCTGAAACAATGAATTTTACATTTCCGCCTAAAGCATCTCGCCATTTGGTAAATATAAGTTTATCGGCTATTGCTAGTTTTGCATTATAAATTGCTCCTTGATTTATTGTTGGATCGTATTTATGTGCAAGGTCTAAGGCCCAAAAGAATAGATTTTTTTTTATGCCAGTAAGCTGCATTCCTTTATTATAAATTTTATCGTAAATTTTTTCTATTACTCTTGGTACAGAAGCAAAGAGGTCTGGTTTTATATCATTCATGTTTTCAACAACAGTGTCTGTACTTTCTGCATAATATATTTCAAGACTTGTAAATTGATATAAATAATTAAGCATTCTTTCAAAAACATGGTTTAATGGTAAAAAGCTTAAAACTGTTTTTGTTCCTTTGGGAATAACCTCTACTGTATCTTTTACGTTGCTTACAAAGTTTTTGTGAGTCATCATAACTCCTTTTGAAAGTCCTGTTGTTCCAGAAGTATATATTATTGAACAAAGATCATTTTCATCTATTGTTGCTTTTATTTTTTCAAGTTCGTCTTTATACTTGTCAATATTTTTCTTTCCTAATTCAATAATTTCATCATAGTTGGCTACACCATCTATTTTATCGAAAGTAAAAATCTTCTCAATGCTATCTACTCCTTCTACAATAGGCTTAATCATATCATATCTTTCCTTAGTAGATATAATTAAAAATCGAGCTTCGGAGTGTCCTAGTATATGGGTGTATTCTCCTGGACCAACTGTTGGGTAAATAGGTATATGAGCAATTCCTAACTGAGACATTCCTATATCAAGGAAATTCCACTCTGGTCGATTATTGGATACTGTAGCAATCTTATCTCCTTTCTTTAATCCTAATTCCATTAGCCCGTAGCTAATTAAGTTGCTGTTTTCTATAAATTCTTTTGTGCTAAATTTATCCCATTTACCACCTCTTTTAACAGATAAGCTTATGTCTAAAGGCTTAGTAATATAGGCACTTGCTATTAAATCAAAATTTCGTTTTATTTCCATAATATTTATATATTTTTGTAACCAAATATAATAATATATTTTCCAATAACAATGAAATCTATCAAAATTAAGTATTTATATATATAGGTTTTAAGTTGTTTGTGTTGTAAATAGTCGATTTAAACCTGATATAAGTTTGTTAAAATTGTTATATTCATAGATAATTGACTTATAAATAACTTTAATTATAAATTCTTCTTTAATTTCTTCCAATTCAATTATAAATTCTTTTTCCGTATTTGAATATTCAAAACCATTTCGGTTTAAAGCATTTAGAGTGAGGGGGAATAAATTTCTTTTATTCGTTTTATTAATAATATTTACTTTTCTAGTAAATGTTTGTTTTAATTTAAAGTCTAAAACCGAATTGTCAAATACTAAATTTTGCTTATCAAAAATATTATCAAATACTTTATTATATATTATATCTTCGGGTGTTCCTTCTATTATTAGTTTATTATTTATGAGCCATAATTTATCCGAGAATTTAATTGCAATACTTAAGTCGTGAGTTGAAAATATAATTGTTTTACCTTTTTCTGTTGCTAATTTTCTTAAAATACCATAAGTTAAATATTTATTTTCGATATCGAGAAAAGAAGCTGGTTCGTCTAGTAAAATAATATCTGTATCCTGAGCTAAAGCTCTTGCAATCATTACTCTTTGTCTTTCACCATCGCTAATTTCATTTATTTTTAATTGTGCAAATCCTTTTAATCCCACTAATTTTAGTACATTGTTAACTATTTCAATATCCTTTTTGTTTGTTTGTTCAAAAGCTTTTTTATGAGGATACCTGCCAATAATTATTAAATTTTCAACAGTCATGTTAGGCAATGTTATTGACTCTGTAGAAACAATACTAATTATTTTAGCTAAATTTTTCTTACTATATTCTTTAGGAAACTTGTTTTTTATTAGAACATTTCCTTTTAAAAATTTATTTACTCCTATTATTGATTTCAATATAGAACTTTTGCCTGCACCATTTACTCCTATAAGAGATATAACTTCTCCATTTAAAGCTTTTACATTATCTATATTTACTAAAATGTTTTTCTTCTTTTTAGATAAATATCCTACTTCAGCGTTTATAATTTCTAATATGTTGGTGTTTTTTTTCAAATTCCTTTCTTTTGAATAATTATTTTTAATAAAATAGGAATACCTAGTACAGCTGTTACTGAATTTATAGGTAAAACAGCACCACCACCAGGTAGTATCGAAATAATATCACTTATAACTATCATTATAGCACCCAAAATTGCTGAAGCTGGTATTAGTATAGCATGTGAGCTTGTTTTAAAAAGCATACGAGCAAAGTGAGGTACTATTATTCCTACAAAGCCAATTGGTCCACAAAAAGCAGTGATTGTTCCTGCCAAAAGGCTTGTTGACAGAAATAAAAGTATGCGTGTTACAACTAAATTTACACCCAATGATTTTGCATAGTCATTTCCCAGTAGTAAAGTGTCTAAAACTCTAACCATTAAAAATGAAATTATTAATCCGAGTAAGACAACTGGAATAAGTATTTTAAGAGTCTCATTTGTTACATCGCTTAGACTACCCATTGTCCAAATTACAAAAGATTTTAGTTTGTTTGCATCACCTACATATTGTAATAAACTTATAAAAGCACTAATTGCACTACCAACTAGAACCCCTATAATTAATATTGTAACAACGTCTTTTACTTTTATAGATGCTAAAAATATAATTAGAAGAACAAGTGCCGAACCTCCCCATGCTGCTGCTACTATTGACCACGAATTTGTAATGTTTGTTGTAAAAGGTAATAAAGTAGAACCTAGTAATAGAAGAGCTACTCCTAAACCAGCACCAGAACTAATTCCTAACACATAAGGGCCTGCTAATGGGTTTCTAAAAACTGTTTGCATTAAAAGACCAGCAACAGACAAGGCTGCTCCAGCAAAAATTGCTGTAAGAAGTTTAGGTATTTTAAATTCATGAATAATTGTTAAGTTTTCTGGTTGAAGGTTTTCTATGTTAATAAAATATGAAATTATTTCGCTAGGGTAGGAGGTAACAGTACCAAGAATTAGGTCAACAAAAGAAAACAGCATCAAAATTATTATTGATGCTGCCATATATATAAATATATTATTTTTACTTTTCAATTGTTTTACTTTGAAATAGTTTATTGTATTACAAAATATAATTCGGTAAACAAAAAATATGATATTATAACTGTTAAACCAAAAATTATAAATATACCAACTCCTTTTAATGAAATATCATCCCCTTTTCGTTTATATTTTTTAACATCTGACATTGATTTGTCGCCAAAAGCATCATCGCTAAGTTTTCCTTGATCTAAAAATCGATTTTTCATAATTACTGTTATATTATATATGTAAGTAAGTATCTATTGTAAATGGTTAAAGTTTTACTCTCGTAATCTGCTTAATGCATTGTTGTAATGTCTGTTATCAGAATTTACTTTGGTTAGAAAAAGTTCTAACTGCCTGTCTCCTTCTGGTTTATTTCCACCATCCTGATAACATGAGCCAATGTAATATATAGCATTATAGCTTGTGCTATCTAACTCTAAAAGTTTTTTATAATCTTTAATTGCTTTTTGGTATTTTTGTGTTTTCTTGTATAATTCAGCTCTGTTCCACAAGGTTCTTGAATAAACACTGTTTATTTCAAGTGCATTATTGTAAGCTGTTTCAGCTTTGTTGTATTTTTTTTGTTTATAATATAAGTATCCAAGATTATTATATGCAAGGTCATATTTTGGGTCAAGTCTTATCACTTTTAAATAATCCATTTCCGAAGAATCCATTATTTTAAGTTCATGATAACATAATGCTCTATTTAATAATGAATATTTATTAATACTATCGTATTGTAAAACTTTTGAGTAACCATTGGCAGCAAGTCTGTAATCTTCTTTTTCGTGATACATGTATGCTTCTTGAAACAGGTATGTAGTGTTTGTAGAGTCTTTTACAATCGCAGTGCTAACTGATAATAGAGCTGCTTCAAAATTTTCTTTATATTGATAACATTTTGACATATAATAATATACATCATTATTTACCGGAGGAAAACTTGTTGATGTGTATAAGTCGGTAATAGCATCGTCGTATTTTTCACTATTATAATTTATAAGTCCTAAGTAAAAATAAGCATCGCCATATTCTGGATTTTTTTCTATTGCAGATTTTAAAGCATCAATTGCTAAATATTTATTGTCTAAGTAATAATTGCATACGCCAATGTAATAATCATTATTAGCATCTGTAGGGTTTTCTTCTGCAAGTTCTTTAAATAAATCTAAAGCTAGGTTGTAATCCCCTTCTTCATAAGCATTCATTGCACTAAAATCACTGTGTTCTGTATTTTCGCTTAAATTTGTAGGAATAAGACTATAGCCCAATTCTTTTCCTTTTGAGTAATAGGCTAAAATATAACCAATAAATACAGCTAAAAGTATAATTAATAGATTTCTCATATTTAAGTATCTTGATTTCAAATGAATTTTATGTAAACAAATTTAAGCAAAATAAATTGTAAATCAATTTTTAATATTAGAAAGATAAGGAAATTGTTGAACTTTATATTAGTTAGTCCAAATTACATTTCGGGCAATAATTCCTAGTACTAAGCCTGTGCCACCACTAATAATACTGCTTATAACTCTTTTTCGTCTAATACTACCAGAGTAACCTTCTTTGTAATGTATATTGTCTTTATATTTATCTTTAATATTATTTTTTTCTGGCTTTGGTCTAAAAACTCCAAAAAGCATTGCATTAATTGTGGGAGGTACAGGAGAAATAATTGTTAAACCCATTACAGGAAATAATATACCAGAGCTTGCTCCAACGACAAATCCTGTTATAACTGCTCCTGTTGTTTTAACTTCAAGTCCATCGGCTTTTCCGTGCAAATAATCTCTCATTTGATCAATTCTAAAACATACATCAGTACAGGCTGGTTTGTAGAATAAAACTTCCACACTATCCTCTCGTGTCCACGAAAAAACATCTTCCATTTCAACCCACTTAACTTTACCTTTCATGTTTTTATAAAATAGAATATTTGTAGTATCTATTTTTATGGCACTTACATAAAGCCTTTTACCTGTGTTAAGCATTAAACTTTGCTGTGCCGAAACAAAAAGGCTTGTTATAAATATTAAAATAACGAATATTACTATCTTTTTCATAGACTAAGGATAAATAAATATATGAGAATTTTATGTTTTCAAAATTATAAAAACATCTTATACAAATATAAATAATTTAAAATAATAAATACTTTTTTTATTTAGAAATTATGAAAATAGGTTGTTTAGGGGTAAATGTTATCTGTAAAAAGTGAATTCATTTATTATTTAGAAAAGATTTCAATAGCTTTAAGTCCCCAGCCCTTTTTTTTATTATTGTATGATAATATTGCCAGACCATATATTAATTGGTTGTTTTCTATTTTGTTTTGAGAAATCAGTTTTTTATCAATATAAACATTATCTGCAAAGCCAAAACTAAAGTTTTTATTGATACTTATTTTGCCTGAAAATTTACTAATAGCTTCGCAAACTTCGTCCTTATTTGCTTTTTCAACAGTTAATGCTCTGTAAAAATTATCTTTGGGATTCTGTTCAAAACGAACTTTCAGAATATCTCCAATTTTGGGATGTTTAAACAAACCTTTATATTTGAAGTAACCATGTATTTCTCTATTTCTTACAAAGTTTAAAATATGCTTGCCCTTATTCACAAATTCAACTGCAACTATTTGTTCTGGAACATCTGAAAATAAAATTAGTTCTGCATCTTTTAAATATTGAGTATAAAAATTCTGATTATTATTAGATGCTTTCGCATTCTTATACCAATCTTGTGTTATCCAGTTTGATATTTTATTTTTTATTTTCCAATCATTCTTCTTTTTAACTTCAATAACTTTTGTTATTTCTGTTTTTGCTTCATTATAGTTTTTTGACTCAATAAGTAATTCAGCTAGTTTTTGCCGGGTGTTTATTAAAAAGGATTCTTGTGTATGCAAACTTAGGGCTTTACATAAACAAGCCATTTTCCGAGTGTCTGATTTTGGAAAAACCTCCGACATAAGTTCCCATGTCCAGAAATCATTTTTCTTTTTCTTTGCAAATGGTATGAATGCTGACAATACATTTTCTTTATCACCAACAGCTAATAAAAGTTTTGCTTTAAAATATTGAGGGTATTGGTATTCTGGGTGTTTTTTAATCAAACCGTCTAAACTTGTTAAAAAGGCAGAAATTTTATCTTTATTAATTGATTTTGGAAGAATAAAATTATTTTCAATTACAGTGTCTCCTTCAAGTAGTTTTTTCGCATAAGCAATAAAGGCTTGTTCTACTATTGACATTATTTTTCTTCCTTTAAATTCTTCTTCCAAGAAATCTTCTGAACGAAAATTTTCAAAATTCCACCAATTGGCAAAATCTATATATCGTTGCCAAATTTTATTGTATCTCTGAAATGCTTTGAATAAAAAAGTATATGCTTCCGATGGTTTTGTGTAGTGGAATTGCTGAATTTGCTCAAATAATTTTGTTACTTTTCTTATATCCGGATTATCTACTTTATTTAAAGAAAAAAGAAAGCTGCCAATTTGAAATGCACAGTTGTCAAATATCATCTTTTCATCTTCAGGTAGGCTCAGTTCGTTTAATTTTTGTATATAACTAATAAAAATATCAAAATTCTCAGGTAGAGCATTCTTCTTTATGAACTCGTAATAAACCCACGCAACAGAACGTTTATTCCAAATATCATTTGGATTATTCTCTAAATCTGATAATGCCATTTTGAGAGCATCGTCAAGATTTTCATTTTTTCTGAGTTCTTTTACTTCTTTAAAGCTCATAATTACCCCCTTAATTTTTCAATAATTTGTTTTAGCAAAATATCATCTTCACCCAAAATTGATTTTGGTTCTGCTTTTGTATAAAAATGCTTGCCATTAAAGTGAAATTCAATGAAACAGTTATTTGCTGAGGTTTGAATATAATATTTATCAGACCATTCTTTTTGAACAATGTTTGTTATTTTTACGTCAAACTCATTGAACACTTCTAAAAGAAAATTGTGTAAATCGGTTTGAAAATTAAATTTTGGAATAAATTCTATTTCTTTCTCTGAAATAAGAGATTCTTTTAAAATTTGTTCTACAAGTTCTTTAAAATCATCTCCGGAATATTCTTTAAAAGTGATTTTTGTAAAACCTTTTAATCCATACCAGAGTTGAGCAGTGCAAAATTTATTATTATTCCTAAACTCACAAGAAATTTGGTTATTGAAAAGTGTAAACGAAACATCAATACTTTGTTTCTCACAAAATGCTTTAATTTTTTCTTCTCGATTAGAAATAAAGTTAGATTTCATTTCATCAGATATGTAATATTGCTGTGTATCAGATTTTGAAAGTTTACCAATATTTAGTATCACAAATTGATTAAATGCATTGTATTCTGGAGCATCTATTCCTAAAAGTTTTTCGGAACTACGTGTTATGGCTGTATATGCCCAACGAAAGAATCCGGAACTCGATTTCCCCATAAAAACTTTAAAATCAACAAATACATTCTTCCATTCTCCGCCCTGCGATTTATGACAAGTCACTGCATACCCGAACTTTACTTGTAAAGCATTGAAGTATTTATCAGTTCTTAACTTATCTTTAAATTCATCCGTTCCGGGTTTTATTCCTTTATTTCTATTTTTGAAATCAACAAACAAAGCAATTTGGTCATAAGGATCTAAACGACCTTCGTCGGCAAATAAAAAATTATCGAGAATCATACATCTTAGCTTATGAAGTTTACCAAAATAGTCGATTTCTAATAATACTTCTCTAAAAATTAATTCTCGTTCAATTACTTTACCGCCTTTAATTTTAAATTTTGGTTTTGCAGTTTTAACAATTTCGCCAACTTCAACAGCTTTAACAAACATACCATTAAACAGTTCAATTTCATAATTATAGTTATTCTTTGTAATTATTAGAATATCTTGTCTTTGAAGCTTTATTTCTTTGGTTTTATATCGAAGCTTCCGAATGTTTAAATTATACTCTAATGCTTGTTTATTAGAATGTGTTATAACTATTGAATTTTCAACACCACTACTTTTTGCAGTTTTAGTATAATCAGATAGAAATGATTCTGGCTTTACGAGGTTCAAATCTTTATGATTATATTTCAATGAAAAGTTATTAAACTCAGATTTCTTGATAGAAGTTCTTATTTGAGCTGCTGTTTTTAATATTCCACTTTCTGATTGCTGACGGACAACTTGTGTCATTTGGATTGACTGAACATTTTTTTCAAAGCGTTGTTTTAAATAGTCGGAATCCAACGCTGGTGAAAAGCTCATGCTTACTGGCGGTAACTGGGCATTATCTCCTACAAAAATTAATTTTCTATTATTTGCACCTTCAAAAACATACTTAATTAAATCTTTTAATAGATGCCCCGAGCCAAAGCGAAAAAACTCATCATCGGAAAAGTAATCTGAAACCATTGAGGCTTCATCAACAAAATAAACTTTATTTATTGAATCTTCATTAGAATGTAGTCCGTAATAATATTTAAAAGTTTCTTCACTTTTATCAATCTGTAATTCATCAAAATTATAAATACCTCGGTGTATCGTAGTTGCGTTATATCCGGTTTTTTGTTGTAAAATCATGGCTGCTCTTCCAGTTGGAGCCATGAGCTCAAAAGAATGATTCTGACTGTTAATATAATCACATACACCTTTAAGTATGGTTGTTTTACCACTACCTGCATATCCGTTGAGTAAAAACACATCGTTATCATTACTCAAGAACTCTTGAATAGCCAATACCGTTTTACTTTGGTCATCAGTAAGTGTGATATGTCTGAAGT
>JAOZLS010000447.1 GCA_029934705.1 Bacteroidales bacterium
CGATAAGCATTTACACTCGCTTCATATTGTTTATATTCTGCTGGTTTCAATTTTGATATTTCTGCCGTTTCAAAAAGTTTTAAGAAGACTTTTTCTTTTAATCTAGCAGGTATCCTTTCAAGTTTTGGTAGATTTTTAAGAACAAACATCCATTTGTCAAAACGTGTTTCTAATTCTTTTTCAGTTTTTATAAATTTTGGCATTTCAAGATAAATATAATTCAACTTATCGTAAAAAACTTTTTTTGTTTCTTGTTCTGTCAATTTTACATCGTGGCGATATTTATTTGGGTCGCTTTCTTCAAATTCAAAGTCCAATATTCCAATGGTATAAACTGCTTTTAATTCAAAATTCCAAAATCGGTCTTTATTTCTTGCTTGCTCTTGAATTGGGAAGGTCGAATAAAAGACAGTCCTGTCTTTAAAAAACTTTTGTTCAGCTTTTTGCATTTCTACAATAAACTGTTCTCCTTTTTTATTTGTACAGTAAATATCAAAAATTGCTCTTCGGTCTCCTACTGAAATTGGCAGTTTTTCATTTGGTAAATATGACAATTCTGTTATTTCACCCTCTTGGTCTTTTAATAACTCATTTAAAAAATCAAGCAATAAGTCTTTATTTGGCTCTTCGCCAAATAATCGTTTAAAACCGTAATCAGTAAATGGGTTTATGTATTTTTCTTTGAACTCTGTCATTTTACTTAATATTTATTCAAAGATACGCCTTTTTTAATTATTGTTCAAATTTTATTGTTTTGTAGATACTGGCTTTTTTAATAAATAATAACGTAAGTATAAAATTCCTTATTACACTTATTTCAAAGACAATTACAAGTATATGTAAAAATTCTAGGTTGTCGTTTTTTATTAAATTTTCCAAATAACTAGAAACGACTTCTACCTATCCTTTTTTAAAATCACAGGTAATAATTACCAAACAGTATTTTAACGCTTTTTAGGTTTTGTTGTATTCTTTTTTTTATTTCTTACAAAAATTAGTTTGTGCTTGCTTTTAGGACTTTCTCGTTGTTCTAGTTCAAAGTTTCCTATTGATTTAATTAAGGGTGTTAGTTTTTCAAATCCGTAGTTTCTTGAATCGAAATTAGGTTGCTTTTTTTGTAAAAGGCTTCCTACGTCGCCAAGGAAAGCCCAGCCATCCTCGTCGGACAAATCCATAATAGTGGTTGAAATTAATTTAATTTCCTTTCTGGTTATTTTATCTACTTCGGTTTTCTCAGGCTCTTTGCTATCGTCATTTTTCTTTTCAACTTGATTTTTAAGAATTTCGATATAAATAAATTTATCACAAGCTACAATAAAAGGATTTGGAGTTTTCTTTTCTCCAATGCCAATTACTTGCATTCCGGCTTCTCTTAAACGTGTTGCTAGGCGAGTAAAATCGCTATCGCTTGAAACTAAGCAAAAGCCATTTACTTTGTTGCTATAAAGAATATCCATAGCATCGATTATCATTGCAGAGTCGGTAGCATTTTTGCCAGTTGTATATCCATATTGTTGAATAGGAGTAATTGCATTTTCTAACAATAGGTTTTTCCATTTGGTAAGATTTGGTTTGGTCCAATCGCCATAAATTCTCTTAATTGTAGGATTTCCATATTTTGCTATTTCCTCCATCATCGCTTTTACATGAGCAGATGGAATATTGTCTCCGTCTATAAGTACGGCTAAGTTTATATTATTATTCATATTTTATTTTTTAAATTGATAACGGTTTGACTATGCGTAGTGTGGGGTTTTATATCTTAAAACTATCAAATTACCACTTGATTTTATAATGGGTATAATCTTTCTATTTATTATAATCTCCCACATTACGTATAGCCTTTGTTAGCATTTGTTTTAATTCTTTTGATGTTGGAACTTTCCCTTTTAATTTATCAGGTAATTTATCAGTTAGACTATATTCTGAAACACCGATGGGCTTGTTACTTGGTCTAAGTGCAAATTCAACTTCAATATTGTCTTTTACAGGACATAATATTATTCCAATTGAAGAATTATCATCTGGTAATTTTTCTTGCTCGTCTAATAATTCAAGATAAAAATTCATTTTTCCTGCAAACTCAGGTTCAAATTCAACTGTTTTTAATTCAATTGCGACTAAACACTTTAATACTCGATTGTAAAACAGTAAATCAATCAAATATGTTTTCTGATTAAGTTTCAATTTGTATTGATTGCCAATAAAACTAAAACCGTAACCTAATTCAAGAAGTAAGTCTCGTATATTCTCAACTAATTTATTTTCTAATTCTCGTTCTAAAATAGGTTTTGTTATTCCTAAAAAATCAAGATTATATTCACTTTTCAAAGCCTCATTTGCTTGTTCTGACAAATGAACAGGTAAGGTCTTATCAAAATTATTTACTTTCTTATCAGTTAAATATCGACGATATGCATCTGCTTTAATTTGGTTTAAAAGAACGGCTCTACTCCAAGCTAATTTATCGGTTGCAGTTAAATAATATAACTTTTCTTTATCTATTTTTATTTTGTGAAGAATTAATAAATTTTGTCCCCAAGGAATATTTTTTGCAAGTTCAAATAATTCAGGTTTGTCTTTATATTCAAGATAAAATTGTCTCATTCGCCATAGGTTCTGAGAAGAGTAACCGGTTGCACCATCAATTACACGATTGATATCTTTTGATAATGTATCAACAATAGATTTTCCCCAATTATTCTTTGTTTGATTTTGAACGATTATTTTTCCTATTTCATAATTTTGACCAATATGAAATTTATTAACAGACTTGTAAGCCTGATATTTCGCACTATTTATCGTGTCAATTACAGACTTAAAGAAATTATTATATATCGTTACATCGTTCATTATTATTAATTTAAAATTCTCGCACAACTGTGCGAGAATTCAAAAATACTAAAACTATCACAGTTGTGCGAGTTTTTTTTACTTTTCTTTAAGTCTCAATTAGTTCTAAAATCAATTTTGTCAGGTTTTTTACATCACTATTAATTGTCCCTTGCATATATTGGTCGTAAACGTTTTTGTTGTCAGGTGGATTCAGATTTAATATCAATCTTTTTTCCGATGCTAACAATCTTAAAAATTCTCTTTGCATTCGCCCGTTTCCTTCTCTGAAAGGATGCAGGTAATTTACATTGTCCAAAATTTCAGCTAATTTCTCAGCTATCTGCAGTTTGTCTTCTTTTGATATGTTTT
>JAOZLS010000448.1 GCA_029934705.1 Bacteroidales bacterium
AGAAAAACTTCGGCAAAAGGTTATAGATGCATTCTATAAAAGTAAAATGAAAACAAAAGACGGTATGGATATGGCTCTTTGTATTCTTGACAGCGATAAACAAGAACTTCAGTACGCTGGAGCATATAATCCGTTGTTTATTGTTAGAAAATATAATCCTGATTACGTTTTACCCAAAGATGCGGATTCAAATATTAAAAGAATGAATAATGAAAAGTTTGAACTATTTCATTATAAGGCAAACAGGATTCCAATTTCTTATTCGCAACATAAAGACTCATTTACTAGTCAGATAATAAAGTTATTTCCTGGCGACACTATCTATATTTTTTCCGATGGTTATGCTGATCAGTTTGGAGGAAAAGCAGGGAAACGGTTTTTTACTAAACGCTTTAAGGAATTACTTCTTGATATTCAAGAAAACTCTATGGATAAGCAAAAGGAATTACTAAATAATAATTTTGAGGCTTGGCGAAATTATCCAAATAAAGAAAAGTTTGAACAAATTGACGATATTCTTGTAATGGGATTAAGAATTAAAACCCCTAAATTCTCTGAAGCGGATTAAAAAAAACAAAAAATAAAAGCATGTTTTCTTCAGGACATTTAAGGGTAGAAAGGCAAGTCCCCTTTAGGATATAGCCGTCAAGCTAAGCACCAACGGTGCGAGATAAAATTTGGAATATTTATAATCATTTAGATTACACACCTTTGGTGCTTAAAATGAAAGAAAACACATTGCGTCCTAGCCATTCTGGCTAGGCTAATGATTCCCGCACCGTTGGTGCTTTGCTCTTAGCTTGACGGCTATGCCCTTTAGGGGATTTAGGGGTAAGAAACGAAGAAAAAACAAAAATGAAATTTTAAAAAAACATTAAAATGTAATTTAATCACAGTACATAAAGGGAGCTTTATTTTCAATTACTTCACCCTTTAGGGTTGGGGTGAAAAGTAATTGGAAATCATAATTATAATTGATAGATACAAAAAGAGAGAGACTTTAAAAGCCTCTCTCTCTTGTTAGTGTATGAAAAATTATTAGTTTGCTACAGCCGTATAGGTATATGGCCATAGTCTTAAATCAATTGTAAATGTATAATTACCTGCATCAATAGGAATATCTCCTCCTCCTGGTTCATCATCTAATATGCCATCAATTGGGGCGTAGTCTCCATAAACTAAACCGTCAGCCCATTCATCATTAGCTCTAAATTTGAACATTCCCGTAGCTACATCAAGAGTAATAGACCATAGACCATCAGCATAAGTCATGTCAATATCTTCGCTCCAGTCGTAAGGTGGTATTGCACTACCAATAATTCCCCAGTTAGCAGCAGCCAGTGTATAACTCATACTAAAAGTATTGATATTAATTTTGTAATAACTTGAGTCAGCAGCAATTGCATCGCCGTCAAAGTCGAGGATTGCATCTGCTCCAATGTCTCCAAGTATTGTACCGTCTGCTTCTGCATCAGATAAAATAAAGTCGCTACCATCTACTTCAATATAGAAGTAACCTTCATAATCACCATTTTCGTTTGTTGGCATTAAAGTACCAACGGTTTCGCCTCCCGAAATTACATATAATTGCTCGGGTGCAAACGGTGGGTCGTAAGGTGTAACTGTCATTGATATAGTTTCTGAATATACTTTTTCAGATGCTGCTCCGTGAGAACCAACTCTAACTGACATTTTAATTTCTTCGCCAGGAGTTATTCCCATTTCTTTTGTTAAAGCTTTATTAAAGTCGAAAACTGTAATAGCAAAAGAGTCGTTAGCTGTTGTTGTTAAAATGTATGGTTCAGAAAAATTATTTGCAGCAATATCAATTTCAAGTGTATATGAAACCATAATATCTACATTGTATTCTGCTTCTGTCCAAACAAATGTTGCAAAAGTATTATCAGCAATATCGTCAGCTAAAGTAAATGCACCTGACTGTGGGCTAATAAATGAAGTTGCTGTTGTGATTTCGAGAACCGGATCAAATACTTCTTTCTTACAAGAGTTAAAAACAATTGCAAGGGAGAAAATAAGAACGGGTATTAAGAATTTTATTTTCATTGTATATAATTTTAAATATTAATAACCAGTATTTTGTATAAGATTAGGATTTGCAGCAATGTCCGATGAAGGAATTGGGAATATTTTGAATTTAGCATCTGTTGAGTTTCCTCCAGCTACACCACCTTTCCAAGGCCAGTTGTAAGTTGTACTACTAAATTTCCCAAATCTAATAAGGTCTGTTCTTCTGTGTCCTTCCCAATAAAGCTCTCTTGATCTTTCGTCAATTATGAAGTCTAAAGTAAGTTGACCCGAAGTAATATCGCCTGTATTATCGCCATAAGCTCTTTGTCTAATGTCGTTAACATACTGTAAAGCATCAGAAGTACTTCCTCCGCCACCTCTAATAACTGCTTCGGCATACATTAAATATACGTCTGCAAGTCTGAAAACTGGGTAGTCTGTGTCAACAAATGTAAGGTCGGAACCATTGTCGCCAGTTGATGTTAAATTTTTAAATTTAGTTATTGCATATCCGTCTGTAAATTCAAAAATATCTGTAATGTCAAGGTTTTGTCCATCGGTGTGGAACATTGCTCTTGAATCTAAATCGCCAGTTAAGTCTGGAAATTTATCTACAAAAGTACTAGTAGTTCTGTTTCCACCCCAGTTTTGGCTTGAACCAAAATCATCAGGATTCATTGTGCCACCTATTGCTGCACTTACTATAAACGTCATGCCACCCCATGTTTGAGTGCTTTTTCCATGAAAAGTAACTGGGAAAATTATTTCGTTACTATTATCGTTATCAGCTAAAAATAGAGTTCTATATTCAGTATCTAAAGTAAAACCTGCATCAATAACTTTTTGCGAGTATGTAACAGCTTCTGCATATTTTGGAGTTCCTGTATAAACTTCGGCATTCAAATATAATTTTGCAAGTAATGTCCATGCTACAGCTTTGTCAACTCTACCATAAACGTTTGTTTTAGCATCTAATAAATCAGTATCAATATCTAAAAGTTCAGCTTCTACATAGTTAAAAAGGTCAACTCTTGAAATTTGCTCTGGTAAAAATGCTCCAATATTATCTTCGTCTGTAATAAAAGGAACGCTTCCAAACATATCTATTGCATGCCAGTAACTATAAGCTCTAAGAAATCTTGCTTCTGCTCTATAAACTTTAATTT
>JAOZLS010000449.1 GCA_029934705.1 Bacteroidales bacterium
TACAGTACTTCCGGCTCGTCCTATATGAAGCATAAAGATATTTGATTTCCTTTTTCTTTCACATTTCTTTTTTAGCAATAAATATCTGAAATATAATATGTAAGAATAAGTAAATTTATTATTATTTAATATTTTTATGATAAAATTTTTCATTGATAATTTGTAATTAAGAATTCGTAACTATTTATCTTTTTAATAGATATTTTTTTATTTTTTGCTTCATGTATAATTTTATTTAAAAAACGAACAAAAAAATATCTAAAATCATATTAACTAAAAAATAAAATGGTTTCATGTTAATATTTTTCCTTTTGTAGTCAATTTCCTCCGAACAATATCCACATTTCCAATTAAATCGCCATTTTCTTATAAGACTCCAATTGTCTGACCTACTTAAAGGCTTAAAGTTATTGTTTTTTTCAATATTTTTATATTCCCAAGATTTATTCTCGTTTTTAGCATCAGACGAGCCTTGAACTGGTATTTTTTCTAACTTATCATAAGGATAATCTTCTGATTTTATGTTTAAATAATCAAAAATTTCTTTTAATTTATTTGTAGTGTCAGTAAATAAATCTTCATATTTTACTATTAAAAACTTTTTCTTGTTTGCTTTCTTAAATTCAATAATTCGTTTTGCACTTCTGTTCCAAAGTTCAAATCCTTCTTCGTAGTTCAAAAACTTACTTCTAACGCCAGATTCAACTAAATCTTTGGCATTACGGGTAATAATTATCATTTTTTGATTTGCAAAATATTCAGGGAATAAATTAATATTGTGAGTATATGGGGTGTTCAGTAAAAAATATTTTTTATCGTTATTTGCATTTGCAAAATTAATAATTCCTTGTCCAAGTCCAATTTTTAAATCTCTTTTAATTTTATCTTCGTGTTTTTGGTCTTTCCTTTTCCAATAATATGATACATTATTAACATACGATTCCAAATGGTTTAGTTCAGAGATAAAATGGTCTTCACGCTTTAAGATATTATTTTCAATATCTGGATATTTTTTTAAAAGTTGCTTTAAATAATGGGTTTCGCTTCTCCCTGCTATTCCTATAATAAAAACTGGTTTCATTAGTTTAATATTTTTTTAATTGACTTGGGTATATACAAAAACAAAATATCATATTTAATTTTAACTATAATTACATAAATAATATTTCTAATAATCATAACAGAACTCACAGCTACTGCCGAACCAATTATTCCATAAAAATAGACAAGTACAATATTTAATAAAATAAAAACAACTGCAAGTATTATACTTGTATTTCGATTTACTTTTTCATTTCCAGACATCATCAAAAAGATTCCAACAGGTCCTGACCAAGCATTAATCATTTGCCCTGCTGCCAAAATATAAAAAATTAATAAGCCTGTTTCAATGTCAACATCTAATAAAAAACCAACAATGTATTTTGCAAAAATAATCATTATTACAAACATAGAAAAAGTTAATATTGTAACTATTTTTGTAGTTTTATATACCAATTCCCGTACTTTCTGAATTTGATTAAGTTCCATTAACTCTGAAAAACGTGGTGCTAATCCGGAATTAACTGCAAGCAAAACAATATTTAACAAAATCACCGTGCGATACATGGCATGGTACACTCCAATTTCAGCATTTGACACATAAAAACCAAGAATAATTTTATCGGACCATTTTACAATTGCACCAGAAATTACGACAAGAAACATTGGTACAGCCATTTTAAAAATTTCTTTTATTTCTACTTTTTTTGTGATTTTAGCAAATTTCCATTTTTTTAAAAATAGAATTAAAATTATGCTCACAATAAACATTATCAATAAACTAACAAAATGAACTGTTATAGGTGTTCCTGCATCCCTATTATTAGTAAAAAATACAATTCCGATTAAAATTAAGACAGTTATAGGTGTGAAAAACAAATTTACAAAACCAAACTGCCCTATTTTTTGATAAGCTCGCAAAAATGATCCATTGATTCTATTAATCGAAATTGGAATAATAACAAAAGCAAACAATTTAATATAAAAAGCATTTTCTGGCTTCTTTAAAATGTCTCCAGCTATAAAGTCAGAAAAAAAGAAAAATAATAATGATAATATTAATCCTGGAACAAATACAATTTTTAATGCTTGAAAATAATATGATTTTATTTTGCCAAACTCTTTTTTTGCCTTAAATTTTGAAATTAACCTTAAAGAAGTCAAAGGAATACCTAGTGTAGCAAATGTACCAACTATTGTAAGTATTGAAATAATATATGAAAATATTCCAAGAGCCGAAGTACCAAAGTATTTTGTTATTATAATAATGTTTACATAACCAAAAACCATAGCTATAAGTTTCATTATCATAAAAGTAGCACTTCCTTTTGCCAATTTACTCTTTGAATATTTTTTTATTGTTTCTTTTATTTTCATTTAGCAAAATTCTAATATCCTGTTTTTCTAAAAACTGTATTAATTGTTTTTAATATTAAAATAAGGTCAAATTTTAACGACCAATTATCAATATACTGCAAGTCCATTTTCATCCATTCTTCAAAACTAATATTATTCCGCCCAGACACTTGCCAAATACATGTTATTCCTGGTTTCATTGATAGTCGCCTTAATTGCTGGCGTTCATACTGTTTAACTTCCTCTTTTACAGGCGGACGTGGTCCTACAATTGACATATTACCAAGCAACACATTAAAAAACTGTGGAAATTCGTCTAAACTTGTTTTTCGTAAAAATGCACCAAACCTTGTTACTCGTGGGTCGTTTTTAATTTTAAAAACAGGACCATCTACTTCATTTTGTTCTTGTAAATTTTGCTTTAGTTCCTCGGCATTATCTACCATTGTTCTAAATTTATACATTGTAAACATTCGGCCTCTTAGCCCTACCCTTTTCTGCTTAAATAAAACAGCTCCTTTGGACTCTAACTTTATAGTAATTGCAATTAAAATTAGAAATGGGAAGAAAAACAGCAATGCAAAAAATGAAATAATTGAGTCAAAAACATTTTTTATTGCTAATGCAAAATAATCTACCGAAGTGGTTTTAAAAGTCATTACAGATGTTTCGCCAAAATAATTTACATGAGACTTTGATGCTACTAGACTGAAAAAATCGGACTGTAATTGCAGAGTAACTCCTATTTCATTGCACGAATATATAAGTTTTTTAACTTCGTTTATATCAATATTG
>JAOZLS010000450.1 GCA_029934705.1 Bacteroidales bacterium
CCCATAATAGTCAGATTGTTACGGTCTATTTCTATCGTATTAAACATATTCTTTCTGATTCAATTAATCATTACAAATATAGTCATTTTCTGCCAAAATTTCCTTGCATGTGGCAGTTTTTCAAATGGTGCATAACGGGAATGTGCTTATTATTTATTTTTAAGTGGCTCCAACAAATTAGTTTTGTATTCGTTTATTTCTGATTAAAATTCTAAAATACGGACATTTCCCATTTATTGATAAATCTTTTTCATCATCTCCTTTTCTAAATTTAATTATTTCAAATTGGTCAGGATTAAACTTATGCAAAAATGTTATCGGCACGCCCATATATCCTTTGTAGTCTAATGGAATATCTTTTGTTTTGTTTATATTAATGCCATCATAGTTGTCATACTTTGGATATTCTGTTTCGTTTCCAAAATATTTTTTTGTTAGTGTTATATCTTCGTGTCGTTTAAAAGTATCTAAATTAGTTAGCCATAAAGCATTGTTTGGTGAGATAATTCTATTTCCAGAACTATCAATTCGAGCTTCTGTTCCATAAAGTTCATAATGTTCTGGAACAATAAAGCCAGAAATGCCTCTGCCTAAATTTATACCTAACCATGTCTTGTTATCTTTAATTAGTTTGAATATTTCTTTATAAGTAATAGCATTAATATTGCCAATTATTAAAAATTTCTTATCATATTTAACTAATTGAGCTACATACTCTCGGAACAATGAAAATGGGGGATTTGTTACAACAATATCGGACTGCTTCAATAGCTCTATACTTTCAGTACTTCTAAAATCTCCGTCCCCTTTAAAATGGATAATGTCAGTTGAACTTGGTTTAATTTTTTCTTCTTCTTCTGCACCCGTATATTCATAGAAAAAACCATTTTCAGAATTTTCGGGATTAAACAAATCTCGTTTCTGCTCTCGGTAACAAGCAGATATTAGTTTCTTCAACCCTAACTCTTTGAAATTTGAAGCAAAATAATTAAAAAAATTACTAATTTGTGGGTCATCGCAATTGCAATAAACCACTTTATTTTTAAAATGACTTTTATAATGTTTCAATTCTCTTTCTATATCTGAAAGCAGTGTGTAAAACTCATCACTTTTCGATTTTTTAGCTTTTTGCAGTAATTTATTTGTTGCATTTCTTGCCATTATCAATCTTTTTTTTTATTTACGTTTAGTTATTTGTTTAAAAATTTCACTTCCTAATATTTGAAGAGAGGTTTTTGAAACTTCAACCATAATATCAAACATTTTTTTTGCTTCCCATTTTTCACCATCACCTTGTGTATATATTGACGTTGCTTGAAGCATAATAGTTTTATCGGTACGCTTGACAAACTTATTTTTACATAAATTGGTATTAATTGGCATTCCATAATTTGCAGAGGTTAATCTGTCTAATCTATTTAACATCCCTGAATTGTATTCCAGTGTTACAATTCTTTCATCAGGTCTTTTTATTGAAATAGTTTCTGTTAAGAAGTTTGAACCTTCCAAAAACAAAACATACGGAAAATGAGACTCAGACAACATTAAATTAGCAATTTCTGATATGTTTTTATGCGACCTTTCTATTGCATTACCGCAGCCATCAAGTCTTGATTGTTTTTTGCTCCAACAAGCTTTCCTGCCTTAATGTTTTCAATATCTTTTCCCTGATGTTTAGCTTCTGAGACTAAAACTATTCTCCAATTACCATTATCGTCTTTTACTTCTATTATCCCACCATCTGGTTTAATACTTGAATTTGACACAAATAGGGTTTGTCCTAATTCAGAGTTAATTTTCTTTAACGCTTCGTTTATTTCTTCTTTTTTTATGTTTGTTCTGTATTGAAAAGATAATTGAGGAAATTCTTTTTCAAGCTGTTCAATTACAAGATGCGATATTCTCCCAACTGTTAAATCGTGAGATTTTGCTTTATCTCCAAATATGCCTACAACACCGTGAGACTTTTTATGTTGATTTGTTAATCTTTTTGATTGATTTTTTTTTAGACATTTTATTTCCACTTTTTAATTTCTTTTACAAAAATACAAAACTTTATTTAATAATTGTTTTTACTGATTGCAGATAACGACTTGCTAAATTTCTGAAAGGGATTTTGAAAAACACCCCTTTACTTTACGAAAATAGTAAAATTTTAAATTTTACCATAAAAATAATCAAAAAGCAAAATTAAAAATTTTGCGGACTTATTACTTGCAAGCATTTCAAATATAGCAAGTTACCCTTTTTGAATTTAGCTTTTGTTAGTGGCTGGCGTTCTCATTATTTAGAGTTAATATTTCTTTAATTATTTTTTCTGAGATACGAAAATTTGTGGCTAAAAGTCTGTCAATTAATGGCTTTACTTTTTCAATCAATCCATCCTGTTTTGCTCTGTGAATAATTCCAAGTGCTCCTGTCATTTTAAGGTTCAATTTTTTAGCCAATTTTCGGGCTTTTAAATCATCAAGTAGTAATAAAACATCTTTATATTCTTTTGCTAATGCAATTGCACTAGCCTCCCCTATATCGACTTGTGTTTCAATAAATTCCTGATATTTTTTGTCTGAAACAGATTCAATTTCTATCCAATCAGGTAATTTTTACCCGTATTCGTCAGCTATTTCAGGAGTTGTTATAACTTTTCCATAGAGTTTTTTCAATAAGTCAAACTGTTCGATTTTCTGAAACAGAATCAATGTGCTTGTATCTGATATAACAATTTTAAGCATTTGCGATGTCTGAATGTAAGTCCAAAATTGAATTACTAAAAACAGAAACACCATATACACCAAGTAATTCTATAAAAGCTCTTTTTGATAGTCCTACTATTTTTGCGGCTTGTCCTGATGAAAGTTTTTGTTCTTCATATAGTTTTGCTGCAACCATCATAGAAAAATCATAATTGCTCATTTCTATGCTGTCTGGTATATTTATTTGTATTGTTCTCATAGTTATACAATTTGTTCAAAGTTACAAAAACTAAATGTTAAATCATAGTATTGCTTATTTTTTTTGCTTGCCTACAACAATTATACAAACGCAGCTATAAAATTTTGTCAATGCATTTATTCCAACAATTGTTACTATATTATTTTAAAGTTCTAAGTTGATATTTTTTATTTAACCCCTCTGCTAAGCTTAGCATTTCCAGCAATTTCCCAAAATAATCGGGACACGTGTAACTGCT
>JAOZLS010000451.1 GCA_029934705.1 Bacteroidales bacterium
TGCCAGTAACTATAAGCTCTAAGAAATCTTGCTTCTGCTCTATAAACTTTAATTTGAGCTCTAAGTTCAGTTGTAACATTTCTTTCGTCCATTTTTTCATCGGTAGTTTCTCTTATAAATTCATTACATAATGTTATTTGATAATAAATTCTATTGTACATTGCTGTAATAAATTCGTTTGATGCAGACCAATCTTGATCGTGATAATCGCGAAGGTTACCATCGTTCCAAGCATTAATTGCTTCGTCGGTAGTAAGTTCTTGTGCACACCAGTATTGTCTTAAATAAGTAGAGAATCCTTCGTCAATACCACTAATATCTGGCATTCCTGCAGGGCCTTGTTGTCCGCTAATTGCTAAACCTGCATAAACTTTAGCTAAAAATTGTTCGTAGGAAGCAGGATTATCAAAAACTGTTGCTGAAGTAACAACATCTTTGTCAATTGGAATTGTATCTAAATCTTTAAAGCAGGATGATAAAGTTACCGATAGGAAGATAACTAAAACTGCTGAGATTATTTTATAATTTTTCATCTGTTTATATATTTAAATGATTTTGTTCTAAAAATTAAGGCTTAATCCTAAAATAATAATTCTTGGTCGTGGATAAACGTTGTTATCAATACCTCCACTAATCTCTGGGTCTAAACCTTCGTAATTTGAAACAACAAGTAAGTTTTGACCTGTAAGAGAAACTCTCATGTTTAATTTATCGTTAGCAAGGTTTTGGAAATTATATCCTAAAGTTGCATTATCTAATCTCATAAATGAAGCATCCTTAACAAAATAATCTGTTTGGTATCTAAATTCTGGATTATTAAAATTAGTTGCGTAAACAGCAGATGTAACATTGTTTGAGAATGAAGAGTGATATAAATTACTATAATCTCCATATTGAGAATTTACATTGTCATAAACATAATTTCCAAGGCTAATTCTTCCCGAAAGGGCTAAATCCCAATTTTTATAAGAAACTCTAGTTGATAATCCCATAAAGAAATCAGGAGCAGGGCTATTATAAATATATTTATCTTGGTCTGTAATTACACCATCGCCATTTCTGTCAACATAAAGTCCAGGAATAGGCATATCGTTTTGGTCATAAACTTGTTCGTAAACATAAAATGAACTAGCAGGGCTTCCAACACTATGAATTTGAATTGTATTACCAACACCACCAGAAATACCACCAGTTAATACACCAATATATGATGAGTCTTCAACAGCAGTAAGTTTTGTTATTTTATTTTCGTTATAAGTTAAGTTAAAACCGATTTCCCATTTTAAATCACTTGTTTGAACAGGAACTGCATTTACTGAAAATTCAATACCTTTATTTTCTAAATCGCCAACATTTGTTAAAATTTGGTTGGTAAAGTTTGTTCCTGCAGGAACAGGTATTACGTTAAGTAAATCTGAAGTTTGTCTTGAATATACATCAACCGAACCAAAAACTCTATTTTTCAGGAATCCAAAGTCTAAACCAATATTATAAGTTGTAGTTTCTTCCCACTTTAAATTAGCATCGTAACCTTCTGGTCTAATTGTATTAACAAATCCGTCGCCAAATTGATAAGCTGCGGAGTTTAGTCCCATTGTATAAACCGAAAGGTAAGGGTAATCGCCAGTACCAAGGTTTTGCTGACCAGTAATTCCCCAACCTAAACGAAGTTTTATGTTAGAAACAACATTAGAACTTTTAAGGAATGACTCTTCGCTAATTCTCCAAGCTAAAGCTGCTGAAGGAAAAAATCCCCAACGTGTATCAGGAGAAAATCTTGAAGAAGCATCTTCTCTAATAGTAACTGTAGCAAGGTATTTATCACTAATAGAATAATTTACTCTACCAAAAAATGACATTAAATAACTTTCAGTTGCATAGTCTGTATCGGTTATGGTATCATTTCCAGCTGTATTTGTTTCAAAAGTAGTACCTTCTCTATAAAAATGTTGCCACGAGTAACCAGCTGTTGCATCAAGTCTTGAAGTGTTAAATTCTTTTTTGTAATTAAGATAGAAATCTAATAATTCATTTTTTTTAAGTTGATCCCAAGTGTTTATTCTTCCACCACCATCTTGTGAATCGTAAACCCAAGAAGCATTTACATCTGTTGTGTTAGTTCCAGCACTTTGAGAATAGTCGCCAGCAATATTCAAATTAGCTTTTAATCCGCGAATAAAAGGAAGACTATATTCTAATTGTAAGTTAGCCATTTCACGATTTACTTCTGATAAATCGTTTTTTAACTCTAACATTGCAAGAGGATTACTAGGAGCAATAGAAACAGGGTCGCCGTTTTCTTGTGTCCAAGTATAATATCCGCCATAAGGACTTTCTGTATCGTAAATAGGTTTTGTAGGGTCAAAAGAGATAGCAGTACCAATTGCACCGTTATCTGCAAATCTATTATTATTGTTTGATGCTTTTATATTAAGATTTACTTTTAAACTGTTATCAAAAAAAGATGGACTTAAATTCAAACCAACAGATTTTCTATCCATATTGCTTGTTTTTACTATTCCATCTTGGTTTGCGAATCCTAATGATAATCTGTAAGGTAAATTTCCTGCCGAACCCGTAAAACTTAGGTTGTGATCATGTCCGTAGGCAGTTCTAAAAATCTGGTCTTGCCAGTTAGTATTTTCTTCACCTAATAATAATACAGCATTTGGGTTATCAGCATATCTTTCTAATATTAGAGCTCTGTATTCGTCTCCAGTAAGTACACTAATTGTATTTGGAATTGTATTTACAGAGAAGTTTCCGCTGTATCCAAGTCTAAATTTCTGTCCTGCTTTTCCTTTTTTAGTAGTAATAATAATTACACCATTCGAGGCTCTTGCTCCATATATTGCAGTAGCAGAGGCATCTTTAAGAATAGTAAAACTTTCAATATCGTTAGGGTTAATCGAGCTTAATGGGTTGTCTAATCCTGAAATCCCTTCATTATCAACAGGTACTCCATCAATAACAAAAAGAGGATCGTTACTGGCAGAAAGTGAAGAACCACCTCTAATCCTGATAGTTGAGCCAGCACCAGGAGCTCCTCCAGATGTTGTAATTAGTACACCAGCAGTTTTACCTATAATAAGGTCTTGTGGTGAAGTAATTGCTCCTTGATTAAATTCCGATGATGTTACTGATATAACAGAGCCAGTCGCATCCTTCTTTTTCATTTGTCCGTAA
>JAOZLS010000452.1 GCA_029934705.1 Bacteroidales bacterium
CTTTATCCAAAATTTTCTTTGCTTTTGGATCTTGATTTAGTTCTGTTTGAGCTTTTAGCGAAAAATTAGCTATTAAGCTAAAAATTATTAGTAATGCTGTAATTTTTTTCATTTTTATTTTTTTTTATATTTATATTCCTTGTACACCAACAAATATTGCAAAAAGCGTACCCATATTTATTTGTTGGGTTTAAATAGCTGAAACTTTGACTGTTAACTCGTGTAAGTAAAAACCCCCGAAAGTATATTTCGAGGGTTGTATTTTATAATGTTATTAGATTTTATGTATATCCATAAATTTCTCTAAGCTTTTTATTATAGGCAGAAAATCAATTAATTTACCCCTAACCCTAAAGGGTGTAATTGATTTTCTTTGCACCCTTTAGGGGAAGGGGTAAACAAAAAAAAATCTATTACTTAACTAATTCGCTTAGGAAGTTTTGCTGATATGCATATTATATTTTATAAATCTGCGTTCATTGTAATAAAGAATTCAGCATTGTCTCTAGTTCTTTGTAATCTATCTTTCATAAATTCCATTGCTTCTACGGGGTTCATATCCGATAAGTAGTTACGTAAAATATATGTTTTATTAAGAATATCTTTAGAATAAAGCAAGTCTTCACGCCTAGTTCCCGATGCGTTAACATCAACAGCTGGGTAAATTCTTTTGTTTGAAAGTCTTCTGTCAAGTTGAAGTTCCATATTACCAGTCCCTTTGAACTCTTCAAAAATAACTTCGTCCATTTTAGAACCAGTATCAATAAGTGCTGTTGCAATAATTGAAAGAGAGCCACCATTTTCGATGTTTCTAGCAGCTCCAAAAAAGCGTTTAGGTTTATGTAAAGCAGTTGCTTCTACACCACCCGATAATACTTTTCCTGAAGGAGGCGAAACTGTATTGTAAGCTCTTGCAAGTCTTGTAATTGAGTCTAACAAAATAACAACATCATGTCCACATTCAACAAGACGTTTTGCTTTTTGAATTACCATTTGAGCAACTTTTACATGTCTTTCTGCTGGCTGGTCAAAAGTTGAAGCTACAACTTCTGCATCAACACTTCGTTCCATGTCAGTTACTTCTTCTGGGCGTTCGTCAATAAGCAATATAATCATATATACCTCAGGATGATTTGCAGCTATTGCATTTGCTACTTCTTTTAAAAGTACTGTTTTCCCTGTTTTAGGCTGTGCAACAATTAATCCTCTTTGTCCTTTTCCTATTGGCGAAAATAAATCAATAACTCTTGTTGATAAGGTCGAACCTTTTTCTGTTAAGTTAAATTTTTCATCTGGGAATAGTGGTGTTAAATGTTCAAAAGGTATTCTGTCTCTGATTGTTTCAGGACTTCTCCCGTTTATTTCTTCTACTTTAATAAGTGGGAAATATTTTTCACTTTCTTTGGGTGGTCGTATTTTACCTGCAATTGTATCACCCGTTTTTAGTCCAAAAAGTTTAATTTGCGATTGCGATACATAAACATCATCTGGCGAATTAAAATAATTGTAATCTGGTGAGCGTAAAAAACCATATCCGTCAGGCATCGTTTCTAAAACCCCTGTACTACTAATAACAGGATCGAATTCATACGATGGGTCAAAGACTTGTTTTTTGTTTTCGTTCTGAGATTTATATTCTTTATTATCTCGTTTTTTATCAAAGTCTCGCTTAGAATGTTGTTTGTGTTGTTTATGCGGCTCTTTATTAGATGAGTAAGGCTCTTTCCCTTTCTTTTCGTATAAAGGTTTATTTGTTTTTTTATTTATTTGAGTCCTCTTTTCTGGTTGCTTGTCAGAAGTGTTAGTTTTTTCATCAGTTTTTTCTTCTGACTTTTTCTCAGCTAATTTATTTTCAGCTCTCTTTTCAAGTAACTTTTGCTCTACCAATTTACGTTCGGTTGGTTTTCTCTTAACCAGTTTACGTTCAATAGATTTTGGATTTGCTGTTGTTTCTTCAATAGACTTTGTTTCTTCAACCGTTTTTGTTTTTTCAACAAGTTTTGGTTTCGCTGTTTCTTTTTCTTTAGCTTTTTTTGAAACAGGCTTTGAAACAGGCTTCTTTACTAGTTTCTTTTCAGGTTTTGGTGTTTCTAATGTTTTTTTTGATTCCTGAATAGCTTCTTTGTCAATAATTTCGTAGATAAGTTCTTTTTTCTTGAATTTCTCTGCTTTTTTTATTCCAAGTTCTTTAGCTATAGCTCTTAGGTCAACAACTTTTTTTTTGTCAAGCTCCTGAATATTATACATATAAATTATTTTTGGATATTTTCTTATTTATTGCCAAGATATTATATTTTGCAATTTGTTTTATTTTATAAAAGGGAATTTGTTTGATAAATGCACCAGATTGGTGTCTTTACGAATATTTTTTTAATATTTATTGCAATGATAGGTAATAAGTTTTGATTGTCCAAGAAAAAAACCTTTTTTTTGTGAACAAAAGCTAATACGATGAATAATTATCCAATAATATATAATCAACCTTTGTTTAGACCTCCTAGCGAAGCGTTTTCGTTAATTTTGCAAATTTCATTAGGTTGCTCTCATAATAAATGTGCGTTTTGCGAAATGTACACTTCAAAAAAGTTTAAACTTAGAACTTTTGAACATATTTACGAGGAAGTATTAAAAATGAAGCCTTATGCTAATCAAATAAAAAAAGTTTTTCTTGCCGATGGAGATGCTCTTGTTTTATCTTCTTCTAAGTTAATAGAAATACTTAAACTTATAAAGAGTGAACTCCCTAAAGTTAGACGTATTTCTTGCTATGCTAAACCTAAAGACCTAGCAAACAAGTCTATTGATGAACTTGTAGAGCTAAAACAAAATGGCTTAGATTTGGTTTATGTGGGTATTGAATCTGGCTCAAACGAAGTTTTAAAAATGGTAAATAAAGGTGAAACTTTTGATTCTAGCGTTATGGGTTTATTAAATGCTAAAAAAGCTGGGATAAAAAGTTCTGTTATGATTCTAAATGGCTTAGGAGGTAAACAATTGAGTAAAATTCATGCTTTAAAATCGGCTGAGCTTCTAAATATTACTCAGCCCGAGTATTTTTCTACTTTAGTTTTAAGCTTTCCTATGGGAGTTGAGCATTTTAAAAGTAGAATTAATTCCGATTTTACGCCTCTAAATACAATCGGATTTATTGAAGAAATGAAAATTATTATTGAGAATACAAAA
>JAOZLS010000123.1 GCA_029934705.1 Bacteroidales bacterium
TAATTTTTTTATAAACCATATATTATAACATTATGATGAAAAATTTATTTTTTACAATTGCTGTCATTCTTATAGTAGCAACTACATCTTTCTCGCAAACATTAATGTTTGAAGAAAATTTTGATAGCTACTCCAATGGCGACAAAATAGCAGAAACAGCAGGTGCACCTTGGGGAACATGGAGTAATGCCCCAGGAGGTAGTGAAGATGCTACAGTTTCTGATGCACAGTCAGTTAGCCCTTCTAACTCTTTAAATATTGTTACAGGCAACGATGTAATAGTCGATTTTGAGTACTTAACAGAAGGAAGATACCGTATTGACTTCGACTTTTATGTTGAGGCTGGTAAAGTTGGATACTTTAATGCCCTACAAAACTTTAATGGTGGTGATTCTGAATGGGGAATGCAAGTATTTTTTAATACTGATTTATCTGGCTCAGTTGATGCTGGAGGTGCAGGAACTGCCGAGTTCACTTATGCAGCTGATACATGGATGCACATTAGAATGTTTGTCGATTTAGACAATGATTTAGGAACATTACTTATTGATGGCGAAGAACTTGTTACATGGGTTTGGAGTACAGGTGCTCAAGGCGACGGAACTTTAACCACATTAGATGCTGTAAATCTTTTTGGTTGGGACGGTACTAAGGGAACTGCAGGATATTTTGTTGATGATTTCCAATTTTATAGCTTACCTTCTCTTACAGCCCCTACTAATTTAGTTGCTGTATTAGATGGTACATCTACAGGTGTTGACTTAACATGGGATGCTCCTACTGAAACTCCAGATTATTACGGAATTATTAGAAATGGTAAACCTTATGCTTCTGGTATTACGAGTCCTTTGTATAGCGACGAAAACGTTTATCCTGATACATATACATATAGTGTTGGTGCTTTTTATGAAGAGTTAGGTTATTCACCTGTATCCGAAGCTTCTACTCCTGTAACTATCGAAGGGGGAATTCAACGTAATTTAGTCGTTTTTGAAATTGGTACTGGTACAAACTGTCCATACTGCCCAAGTGCATCTATGGGGTCTGATGATTTATTATTGAACGGACAAGATGTTGCAATTATTAAATATCAAACTTATAGTACTTCCGATCCTTATTATAATGGTATTGGCTTAGTTAGAGTTGGTAGGTATAACATAACAGGATATCCTTCAACCGTTGTTGATGGTGAATTACGAATGGCTGGTGGAAGTGCAACTGTAAGTTCATACCCTGCTTTTCTTAATTTCTATAACGAAAGAATTACAAGACCTGCATTATATGATATTGATATGACAGTTACATCTACTGGTGATAGAAGTTATACTGCATCTATTACTGTTGACGAACTTTCTGATTATCTTGAGAATCCTGTTAGGCTTTATACTTCATTAAGTGAGTCAAACGTACAATATAACTGGGGAAATCAAACAGAGATTAATCATAGATGTATTGGAATGTATCCTACTGAAGATGGTTCTGCTTTAGACTTTTCGGGTAAAGCTGTTACAATAGACATCCCTTTTACTGTTGATTTTAACGACGAATTACTTATTAGCGATTATGAGCTTGTTGTATTTGTACAAGAAGACGCTACAGATGAAATTATTCAAGCTATTAAAATAAACTTAGGTGATGTTGCAAATAGTGTTGCTGCTGTTAATTTACAGAAGGTTACTATTTCGCCAAACCCTGCAAGTAATTTAGTTACAGTTAATGCTGCAGCTAATTCTTCTATTCAAATAATAGATATTTCGGGTAAAGTGTTAATAACTGAAACTATGAATAATAATAGTAAAACTATTAATATTGAAACTTTAAGTTCTGGAGTTTACTTTATACAAGTTACAACAGGAAACAACATTAATGTTGAAAAACTTATTGTTAAATAGTATCAACACAATATAGTTTTATAAATAAAAAAGCCACTTTAATATATATTAAAGTGGCTTTTTCTTATCTATTTAATCTACTTTACTCTATGCCATGTTTGGCTTCGTCCTGCTAAACCCCACGAGTCAATAGATCCTCGTACAATTAGCTTGTCCTTATTGTTCTCGTCTAGTTCCATTGAGCAATAATAGTATTTGCCATTGTTAGGATCTAAGATTTTACCATCGTCTAAACCATCGCCATCAACTTCCATTTTAGTAACAACAATCATCCCAACAATTTTTTTGTTCTTCTTGTTGCCTTTACATTCTGTGCAAAGTGTGGTTGCAGGCTTAGTTAACAACTTTATTATTTTACCATAATAGAGTTTATTACTATTGTCTTGGTAAATCTTTATGTACGATTTAGCTTCTCCTGTTTCATCGTCAACTGTTTTCCATATTCCAACAATATCCTTAACTTGTGCTTTGCTCTCTAAGTGTAAAAAACTGAAAGCAAATAATAATAATACTAATGCAATGCTTGATTTTCTCATAATTTATATAATTAATTATATTAATAATTATGTTATACAACAATTATTATTCCAAAAAACATGACATCTATTATGTTTGATTTTATTTCTAATTATATATATTTGACAAATTATATAATCTTATAAAAAAAATTATTGTAATGGAGAAAATTTTAGTGATTGGTGCAGCCGGACAAATAGGCTCTGAGCTTGTTATGGCACTTAGAAAAATTCACGGGAACGACAATGTTTTTGCTACTGACCTTAAACAAGCTCCCGACGATGTTATTAACAGCGGACCATTTCAGATATTAGATGTAATGGATGATAAGCGTTTAATACATTTTGTCATTAGAAATAAAATTACCCAAATATATCACCTTGCGGCTGTATTGTCGGGTAATGCTGAGAAACTTCCTATTCAAGCTTGGGAAATTAATATGCAAAGCCTTATGAATATTCTTGACCTTGCAAGGGAGGTTGACGAAATTAAAAAGGTTTTTTGGCCAAGCTCTATCGCTGTTTTTGGTCCTACAACTCCTCGTGTTAATACTCCGCAACTTACTGTTATGGAACCAAACACAGTTTACGGAATTAGTAAGCTTGCTGGAGAAAGATGGTGCGAATATTATAACAAAAGATATGGTGTGGATGTTAGAAGTATTAGATACCCTGGGCTTATTAGCTACAAAACAGAAGCTGGTGGTGGTACTACCGATTATGCTGTTGATATTTTCTATGAAGCTATTAAAACTGGTAAATATGAATGTTTTCTTAAAGAAGATACTGCTTTACCAATGATGTTTATGGATGATGCCATTAATGCAACTATTAATTTAATGGAAGCTCCGGCTGATAAAATTTCAACACACTCATCATATAACGTTGGTGGTATCAGCTTCGACCCTAAACAATTAGCCAACGAAATAAAAAAACATATTCCTGAGTTTGAAATTACATACAAACCAGATTTTAGACAACCTATTGCCGATTCGTGGCCACAGAGTATTGACGATAGTTTCTCGCAAACTGAGTGGGATTGTTCCGCTAAGTTCGACATAAAGAAACTTACCGAAACTATGCTTAACGGTGTTAAGGCGAAGTTTGAAGAAAAATAATTTTTGTAAGATTAAATTTAAAATACATGGACTATTGCATGCTTGGGTTAATTATATACTTGGCTTTGTAATAGTCCTTTTTTTGTTTTGATGGAGGTATGTCTTTGTTCTTTAACCCCTAAATCCCCTAAAGGGGACTTGTTTTCTTTTTGGGTGAACCCCTAAATCCCCTAAAGGGGACTTTTTTTTCTTGGGTGTTTTAGTTATGTTGATTTTTTAAGCCCCTTTAGGGGGTTGGGGTTTTTGTTAACAAAAAACAAACAACATAAATAAGCTTTATGTTGTTTGTGTAATATGTAGTATTCTACTTCTTTTAATTAATAGCTTTCTTTTTGTAAGCCCCAATTTCTATAAATTGCTTTATAGTTGTTTGGGTAATTCGCCCTAATTAGATGTGTTAAGGAGCGTAAAGTATCTATAACTAATTGCTTTAAAGGTTCTTTATCACCAATAAATTTTGATATATTACCTGTATTCTCTACGTTTGTTCCTAGTAGTGCTGTATATTCGTCGTAAATTGGTTGCCAGTGTGCTACACCATATTTGCGTGTGTCGAACCCGTGTTCGGTTAGTGCGTTGATTAATATTTTAGTGGCTTCTAGCTTTTTTTGTCTGTCGGATGGGAATTTATATCCTGAACTTGTTCTTATTATTCCAAATTTACCATAATGCGATACTGCATTTGCTTTTTCAAACTCTTCGGCAATATATGCTTTTACATATTCTAGGCTCTTGTTTATTATTCTATCTAATTCGCCTAATCTTTTAGACATAGGTGTGCGTTGAGCTCCTGTTGCTATTCTTTGTTGCACAATGGTTTTGTACTCTGCCAATGTTGTTTCAAACTCGTCAACGGTTATGTAACTTAATAGGTAGCCCGATTCTCTCCATCTATCTACTATTTTTTCGGCTGTCGAAATTAAGTTAATGTCGTTACGTGGTATTAGTAACTTCTTTACTACTGCTTTTACTTCTTCATCAGTTACAATTTCATGGGTTCCTGCTGTTTGTTCATTGAAATTCTCCATTTTTAATTTTTTGGTAAATAATAATTTTTGTACTTCAACAAATTTATGAATATAGATTTAAGTCAAGCCTTCTTTACAAGAAAAGTTATAAACAACTTATTAACAGTCAGTAAGCTTTGTTTTGCCTGTTTTGCTTTACTTGTGTTTTTTTAAGTGTTATAATAATTATGTATAGCTCTAGTTGGCTGTTGTATCCTAATTATATAACAATATTACTCTATGGTGTGTATATATTTGTTGGTGTAGTATATTGTTGTTAATGCTGTTTTATTAGTTGTAACTAAATTTATGTATAGTATTTAAAAAATGTAGCTCGAAAATGTTGTTGCAAGAGCATGGTGTAAGGTGAAGTGGTATAATGCACTTTGTTTTTGATGCTTGGTTGAAGATGAAGTTGTACAAAAAACATTGTGCAGTGATAAGGTGTAAGGTGATGTAATACATTGCAACTTGTTTTTGGTATTAGGTGAAGGGTGAAGTGGTTAGTAAAACTTTTTGTAAGGGCAAGGTATAAGGTGAAGTGGTTTGTGTTACGGGCAGTAAATTTATGTTTTTGGTGATAACTATGATTTATACATGCAGTAGAGATAGTTCGGTAGGCTGTTTCGGTGTTGAAATAACGAGGACTATGCAGAATTTATCGCTTCACTATTCCGTAGAGGATTATGTTTAGGATGTTTTCTATTTTCTTTTCTAAATCGGGGTCGTTGGGGTTAATTAGTAGGGTTGTCTCTATTCCTCGCATTGCTGTAACAATCCCTAGTGCTGCATGTTTTATGTCGTATATGTCGAAGAAACCTGAATCGCAACCTGATTTTAATATGTTACTAAATAGGTGAACTTCTTCTTTGTCGTAAATTGCTTTTAGGCGTACTACAAAGTCTATGTATCTAAAGCTAGGGTCGTTTATTGCTGAATGAAAATTGCTTAATATATTGGTGGTTTGCATTCTAACTAAAATATATGCTTTTAGTTTTTCTATTGGTGAATTGTTTTTTTCTATTGTTTCTATTACTTTTCTTCTATATATACCTGCTTCTTTTAAAACTACTGATTGAAATATAGAGTCTTTGCTATCGAAATAATAGTATATTGAGCTTTTGCCTTTGCCTGCGGCTTCTGCTATTTTTGTTAGGGTTGCGTTTTTGTAACCTAGTGTTTTAAATGTTTCTCCTGCGGAGTCTATTATTGAGTTGCGTATTTGTAGTTTCTTTTTTGTTAGCATTTGTTATGTGTTGTGTTTGTATTTCTTGTTTTTCAAACAATTAATTTAGTCTAAAATGGTCTTATTATTTCACTTTAACATTACTAATAGTTTATTAATAGTTTAAGTTTAGGTGATTAATGCGTCTTGTTGAGGCTTAGTTATTTTACATCTATCTAAAGTGTTGTTAATATTAAATCCGATAACCGGTCGGACGGCTGTATTTGCTAAATGCAGAAGCCTACCTGTCTTATTTACTATTAATTAATAAAGCCTTCTGACCGATTTCTATTTATGTTTTGACTTTTCAGGGGTGTTTCATTCCTTAGTTATTTTACATCTATTTTAAGTTTTGTTAGTAATTCTTGGGTGGGGATTCCGTCGTTATCAAATCCCTTTATTTTGTAGTAGGAAGCGAGCATTTTTTCTAGTGGAACGGTTTTCTTTTTATTGTCGGTTATTAGTCCTTCCTCCAACATTCTTTTGGGTAGTGTGTCGTCTTTTCTAGTAATTCCTTCGAGTGTATTCATGTATCGTTCCAATGCGTGTATTCTTTCGCCTGCTTTAAACATTTGTGCTTGGGATAGGTTTAAGCCTGTTATTGCCGAAAATGTTTTGTTGTAAATGCTTACATCCATTAGTGCTAACGCTATGGCAGGTGTGTATTGCATGGCTTTTCCTAGTACTTGTTTGGGGCTGTATTTTGCAATTATTGGTTCTAGCATGTATGCGAATGATGTAAATTGGCATCCGTGCAGGGAGTTTATTGCGGCAAATAGTTTCTCGAAATAGTCTGTAATATAGGCTTTTGCCATTGTTGTGTCTGCTTTTAAATAGCCGAGTGTTGCTTCGAGCGAAAATAATGGTGCGGATAGGTGGCATGCTCCTCTGTTGGCTACGGCAAAGGATAAACCTTGTCCCCATGCTCCTCGTGGGTCATAGGCCGACATTTCTAGTCCTTTAACATGTATTGCATAATCTTCGCCCCCATATTTCTCTGATAATGACTTTACGCCTTCGGCTACTTCGTTTCCAAAGTCTTTTCTTTGGGCTATATCTTTTATCATTTGTAAAAAGCCTTGTTGTTCTCCAAATTTACAGTCTGTTTTAAAGAGTTTCTTTTCTGTTGCTTCGGCTATGTATGAGAGTGTTGTTCCGGTGGATATTGTGTCGAGCCCAAGTAGGTTACATGTTTCGTTGAGTTCGGTTATTTGGTTTGTGTCGAATATTTCGAGGTTTGGTCCTAGTAGTGCTGTTGATTCGTACTCGGGTATTTTCTTTTCTACACCATTAAATGTTCCTTTATGCCCACATAGTATTGTGCATGGTTTGCATACACTGTGCTTTTGGTTGTGTTTTACACTAAACATTTCGCCCGATACTTCTAATGCTTTTGGGTGGCTTCCGCTGGTGAAATTTTTTACTGGTAGTATATTGGCGTTGTTACATTGTGTTATGTGGGAGTTTGTTCCGTAGTTTCGGTAGTTTTTAGATGTTACTTCGTTTTGCTTAACGTAGCTAGTGGATAGTTTTTTTACTCTATCAAACTTATCTTTGTTTACTGGAACTATTTTGTAAACGCCGCCTTTAGCTACTATTGCTTTTAGGTTTTTAGAGCCCATTACTGCTCCTATTCCTCCACGTCCTAAGTACCTATGTCCAGATACTGCATTTGCGAATTTTACTAAATTCTCGCCAGCTACACCTATTACTAATGCTCCGTCTTTTTTGCCTAGTTCTAGTTTTTCTTGTACTTGTTCGGTATTTATTCCTGCTAGTTCTTCTACCTCAATAAATTCAACATTGTTTTCGCTTATAACTATTTTACTTAGCTTTTGGGCTTTGCCCGATACAAGTATTCCATCGAAACCTGCTGTTTTTAGTGCCATACCAAACGGACCTCCGCATGACGAACTTAGCATTATTCCGGTGAGTGGCGATTTGGTTACGGCTGCAAATCGTGCCGAATTAGTTGCTCCTGTACCCATGTAAACTCCTGTCATTATTGCAAGGATGTTTTCTTCACCTAGTGGCTTAACTTTGGGCGGCATTCTATCGTAAAGCAGTTTCAGCCCTAAACCTTTTCCACCTAAATATAAGGCACGGTCTCGTGATTCTACATTGTATATTTTATATTCCTTGGTTGTTAAGTTTATTTCTAATACTTTGTTTGATGTACCTATTATTTCTTTTTTCATTATTAAGTTGTGTAAGGTTGAAGTTAATGTTTAAATTTTGTATTTGAACCCCTAAATCTGCTGAAGGGACTTGCTCTTTTGTTTAAAAACCCCTAAATCCCCTAAAGGGGACTTTCTTTTTTGTTTTAAAACCCCTAAATCCCCTAAAGGGGACTTTCTTTTTTGTCTGCCATTTTCAGTGGAAAACAACTGATTGAGGCAGGGTCTATGTGCTTATATTGTTTACTAAAAGGCTTCTTTTAGAATTGTTTTAATATCTTCTAAATTTAAGTCTTTAGGGTTTGGGAGCATTGCTCCGTCGTTTAGTGCTGCTTTAGCTATGTCGTTTATTTGGTCTTCTGTTACGCCTGCATCGCTAAGTTTTATTGGCATTCCGCATAGTTTGTTTAGTTTATGGTTTAGTAGAAGAATGATTTCAATTGCTTTTCTGGCTCTTTTATCTTTTGGTGTTTCGGCGTATATGTCTGGTCCTGCAAGTGCTAATAGTATTTCGGAATAGTAATTTTCTATTACATCCATATTGTATTTCATTACGTAAGGAAGAAGTATTGCCATTGCGTTGCCGTGGTGTACGTGGGCTACTGCACCGCAAGCATGCCCAATTGCATGTACTGCACCAACCATTGAGTTTGAAAATGCTATGCCAGCCATTGTAGATGCGTTTGCCATAGCAAAGCGTGCGTCTTTGTTCTTACCATTTTTAACTGTTTCTTCAATGTTTTCTATTACAAGTTTTATAGCAGTAAAGGCGTAGGAGTCGCTTAATGGGTTTTTTTGTAGGCAGGTGTATGCCTCAATTGCGTGTGTAAGTGCGTCCATGCCAGTGGTTGCTGTAATTTTGGCTGGTAATGACATTGTCATTCTAGGGTCAATAATTGCAACTTTAGGTAATAGTAGGCTTGAGGTAAAAGGCATTTTTATGTTGTTCTTTTTGTCGGCAATTACAGCAACTACTGTTACCTCGGAGCCTGTACCCGATGTTGTTGGTATTACAATAAATGGTTGCTGAGGTTTAGAAATTCTATCAACCCCCATAAACTTTTTAATATCTGAGTCGCCTTCGGAAATTACTATATTTACTGCTTTTGCTGTGTCGATTGATGAACCACCACCAACTGCTATTATTGAGTCGCAGTTATTGTCTTTGTAAATTTTTGTAATTTCATTAACCGTTTCGAGTGATGAGTCGGATGGTGTATTGTCATATATTGCACCAATTGTAATGTTTGAATCGGTAAAGCCATCGAGTACAATTTTTAATAGTCCTGCATTAACAATGCCTTGGTCTGTAATAATTATTGGGCGAGAAACATTCATTAGTTTAAGTTCGTAAGGAATAGTTTCGAGTGCCTCTGTTCCTGCATTTATTTTTACAGGGTTATGAAATTCGTAGTACTTTGGTATCATGATGTTATGTGTTAATTGTTTGTCAGTCTTTATTTTTATTTATTATGGGTTTAACCTTTTGTAGGTAGAAGTTGTTGATGCATAGTTTATATATCTTTTGAAACTACATATAGATTTTATTTGCCAAACAACATACCTATAGTATATATATGTAGTCTGTTTATATGCTTTTTGATAGTCATTTTTGGCGATTTCTTTAATATGTTCTTGTTAAGTATTTCGGGGAATAGGTAGCCTTCAACTATATATAGTAGTCGGATTAATATCATTGAGTCTGCTACGTTTCCTGTAACACTAATTTTATGTTCGGCAAAAACATGGTGGGCTCCAGCTTGTGTAGTAATCATTCGGTATGCAGTATCAAGGTTCTTTATTTCTACTATAAGGTCTGCATCTTTATTTTTCTTTGTTCCAATTAGCTTCATCTTCCTATTTTCTTTCTTCATAACTAATGATGGACCGTTTGGCAGTACATCCATGCTGAAAATAAATCCTTCGTTCCACTCGGATATATCTTTTATTATGTCTTGTTCAAAGTTTGACGCAGACTGTAAGGCTCTGCCTAGTGCTAAAAAGCCTACTTTTACAGCGTGATATTTAAGGTTATTGCTGCTTGGCTCAATGTTGGTTCTATAGTTTTTATGCATAATTATAATTTGTTGGACTGTTTTTATATTTGAGTCGAAAATACAACAAAAATATATTTAATACAACTATGTGAAGTTATATTTATTAATTAATTGTGTAGGTTGAAATAAATTTGACTAACATGTTAAATGCTTGTTTTGGTATTGAACCCCGCCAAAGCTATCGCTTTGCATCCTAAAGTGGACTTGTTTATTTGTTACTTTAAGTTGTATTGATTCGCAAGTTTATACAAATTGCTGTAATTTAGTAAATTGTAATTCCCCCTTATAACGGGGGGTGGGGGGGGTGTTACTTCAACGCTTTTATTATTGGTGCTTCCA
>JAOZLS010000453.1 GCA_029934705.1 Bacteroidales bacterium
CTCCAAAAGTTCCATATTCACACACTGTAGCTTTTTCTCATTACAATCATATTTCGGGGCAATTACCTTTAGACCCCCAAAATAGTAAAATGGTAGCTGGTGGTGTAAAAGAGCAGGCTGAGCAATGCTTAAAAAACATTAAAGCAATTATAGAAAGTGTTGACCATGTTATGGATGATATTGTTAAAATCAATATACAACTTATAAATATTGCAGATATTGATGCTGTTAACGAAGTTTACACAGCATTCTTTAAAGGCGAACTTCCTGCAAGAACAATAATTGGCGTATCAGCCATTCCTATGGATGCTTTGATACAAATTGATGCCGTTGTTTCTAACTGTGAAGGTACACCTCCTGCATAACAACGAGATTAGTGTTTGCTACTTATAATTGGTATTATGTATGCAAATGTAAATATCTATTATAATTCATAAAAATATTCGACAAAAACTAAAGTCGGATATTTTTTTTGCTTTATTCTTGTAATTGTTGTTGGGGATATGAGTTGTAAGCTTGAGGTTTGTTTATTTTCAATATTAACACATACTTATTCAAACTACCCTTTTACTAATAAATTATTAGCGTTTGTTAGTTCATTAGTATTATTAGCAATTTATATCTTATCTTTATATTAATTTACCAATAACTAAATATATGAACTATGAAAAAAATGACTTTATTAATCGTTTTATTGGCGACTATACTAATAAGTTTTGCACAAAAAAGCGAAAAAAATGGTTTCCTGAAATTTAAAGTACCTAAAGGCTGGAGTTTTGAGGCAGAAAATCCAAATGAATTTTGGCTACATAAAAATGAAAACGAAAATGTAGTAAGGATATTTAGCTCACAAACAACTAACTTAAAAAAACATCTAGAAATATATTTATGTGATACAACTTCTGGCATTAAAGTAAAAACAGTTAATTATGAATATATAAAATATACAGGATATAATAATTCTGATAAAAAAGAAGGAGTTGAATTATATTTGTATAATAAAGAGAATATATATATTGCAATTGTTAAGCTTGATAATACTGTTAACGAGCAAGTTTTCGTTAATTTTTTGAACAGTATAGAAATAGATGAAAAAATAACAAAATGGAAAACTTATGAAAATGATTTATTTTCAATTAATTTGCCCGACTTGGTTGTTGATAGTTATATCTCAGAAAATTTAAGAGAAATTACATATTATGTATCCGAAGAACCGTATTTTGTAAACATTTATGTTTCTGATTATTACTCCCCAAAAGTAGGGTATATTCCTAATTCAAATAGTGTTAAATTTAGCAAGAATATATACGGTGAATTTTATACAATAGATTGTTTTGATGAGAACAATTCCTATATTAGCAAAGAATTTTATGATAAAGTAAAAGCAAATTTTAAACCAAAAAATAATCAACCACCAAGTAACGTTATTCCTATTTCAGGTGGCTCTACATATTTTCAGTATAATTGTGAAGGTCAGCCTTGGGAGTTTTTCTGTATTATTAAAAAGGGGAAATTATCATTTTGGAATTTACTGCACAATAATATTGTTTACAACTCGAAAAAGTTAACTGTAGAGCCAACTTCAATTACTACTACTAATAATGGTGAATATCTGTTTTTAGCTAATGCTGCTGGTAGCATACAAGTGCTTAACGATGAATTGCGATTAATGGATGATGTTGAATTGCAAAAACATAAAGCAAAAATAAACCAAATAAAATATGTTGAAGATATTGGTCTTGTTACTTGTTCCGATGATAAAACTTTATTAATTCAAAGTACTGATTTTTATGAAAATGAAGCTGTAATTATTTGCAAAGGGCATAAAAATGCTGTAACTTGTTTTGATGGAAATAGTAAGATTCTAATTTCAGGTTCAAAAGATAATTCAATTATTATTTGGAATAAAAAAGGGGAAATAAAATCAACACATAACATTCATTCTGATGATATTACTGCAATTCAAATTTTAGATAATAAAATTGTTATTTCTGCCTCAAAAGACAATGTTGTTAAAATTTGGGACTTTACAAGTGGAGAAATATTAAAAACAATTAATATTGATAATGGCTATGTAACTTGCTTTAATGATAAAACAGAGTCCTCTCGATTATTTAATAAGTATTTTGCAATGGGAACATCTTCTGGAGAAATAATTGTTGTAGAAACAAAATCTTACGAAATAACAAACACATTTAAAGATGATAAACCAATAAAACTAATTCGATTTTATCAATATAATAGATTAATAACAGTAAATAATGATAATAAAGTAAAATATTGGCAGCCTAAACGTGATGAAAAGTAATATTTGCGAAATACGCATGACTTTTTATAAATTTTTGATAAGAGATAAACTAACTTACATAATGTTAATTATAAAACTTAAATAGATGAAAACACTAAAAATTAAACTTATTGCAATAATACTATTTGCAAGCATGAGCAACATAAATGCTCAAACAACCAATACATTTAAAGACAGCCGAGACGGTAAAACTTACAAAACCGTAAAAATTGGAGAGCAAGTTTGGATGGCAGAAAATCTTGCTTTTAAAGCAAATAGTGGCTGCTGGGCTTATAACGACAGTCTTTCTTATGTGGATAGATATGGCTATTTGTATAGTTGGGAAACATCAAAAAATGTTTGTCCAAGTGGTTATCACTTACCTACAAAAGTCGAATTTGAAACATTATTAAATAACTACGGAGGAAGTAAGAATAGCAAAGCCAACTATGTAGCATTAATGTCAAATAAATCATCCGGTTTTGCTGCAATCCTGTCTGGTTGGCATGATTCCGATGGTTTTGTGTATATTGGTGAAGCAACTTCCTTTTGGACAACATCAGCTTTTGGCAACGACAATGCATGGATTATGTCTATTTACAATAATCCAAAAATAGCTATAATGATTAGCTACAAACGTTCTTCAGGACAATCGGTTCGTTGTTTAAAGGATTGATTTTGAGTGTTGTAGGCTAGGTTCTCCGTTCGATGCTATCAAGATAAAAAAAGTTCGGCTTAGGCTGTTGCCTGAGTCGTTCTATGTTTTCATGCTTCCGAAAAAATCGGGATAAGTTATGCCTGTGAATTAAGTAAAAGCAATAAATTATTCAATATAATTACATGAAAAATATTGGAATAAGAACGATTATTCTACTAAAATTGAT
>JAOZLS010000124.1 GCA_029934705.1 Bacteroidales bacterium
CTAAAGAAGCAATGGACGAAAACACCAATTTATATATAATGGAAACATTTTGGGATTTACAACGTTTTGAAGCTTCAACTTATAGCCTGCATGCAACTTCGCTTTATTTTACTTGCGTTGCCAATGGAAATAGCAGAATGTACCACTCAGACGATATGCGAACTTTAGTTGAAAAAGCAGGTTTAAAAGTTGCCGAGGTTTTTGAAAATATTGGAGTTAGTCATACAATTTTAAGATGTACCAAATAGTTTTTTACTTTTGTAATGAAGAAGAAAATAAATAAAAATATAACAGAATTATTTGCCAAAAAAGAAATTGAAGTTCGCTTTAGTGAGGTGGACTCAATGGCTATAGTTTGGCATGGTAGCTATGTAAAATATTTTGAAGATGGGCGAGAAGCCTTCGGGAAAAAATACGGATTAGGCTATATGGATGTATATGCAAATAATTATATGACACCGCTTGTTAAAATGAATTTAGACTATAAAAATGCTTTGACTTATGGTGATTCAGCAATTATAAAAACTACTTTTATTGATAGTCCAGCTGCTAAAATTATTTTTCAGTATGAAATTAGGCGTAAATCGGATAATTTATTAATAGCTGAAGGAGATACAACACAAGTATTTATGAATTTGGATAAAGAATTGGAACTTTCATCGCCACAATTTTTTATAGATTGGAAAAATAAAAATCTTAAAAATCCTTTATAATAACCATGGTATATTTTGCATCACATAATATAATTAGCTCATTAGGTTTTAGTTCCGAAGAAAATATTACTAATATCAAAAATAATATTTCAGGAGTTAAACTGGCGAATTTACAAAGTTTAGGACCAATTCCTGCCTATGTTTCGTTGGTAGATAATGATTTGCTATACTCTAATTTTAATAAAATTTCTGATAAAAAAGAATATACACGATTTGAAAAATTATTAATACTTTCAATTTATAATTCACTACAAAATTCAAAAATTGATATTTCAAGTAGTTCAACTTTGGTAATTATTTCAACAGCAAAGGGTAGTATTGATTTACTTGAACAAGAAAAAGCAGATTTATTTCCAAAAAATAGAATTCAAATATATAAATCGGCTGATATTATTCAAGACTTTTTCGCTACTGAAAATAAGCCAGTAGTAATTTCAAATGCTTGTATATCTGGTACTTTGGCTTTAGGTGTTGCTAAAAGATTAATTGATGCAAAAAAATATGATAATATTATTGTAGCAGGTGCCGATATTATTTCTGAATTTACACTTTCTGGTTTTTTATCTTTTAAAGCCGTAGGAACAACTGTTTGCAAGCCTTTTGATAAAAACCGAGATGGAATAAATTTGGGCGAAGGAGCTGCAACAATAATTCTTACTAGCAACATTGAAAAAGCTACAAAACCTTATATCTATTTAACTGGAGCATCGTCATCAAATGATGCAAATCATATTTCGGGACCATCAAGAACTGGTGAAGAACTTGCTGCATGTGTTATAAATTCTTTGAAAGAAGCAGGAACTAGTTCGAGCAAAGTCGATTATATTTCAGGACATGGAACCGCCACACCTTATAATGATGAAATGGAGGGCAAGGCTTTTACTATTTCAAAGATTGAAACAAAACCTGTTACAAGTGTAAAAGGTTTTGTCGGACATACTTTAGGGGCAGCCGGAATACTTGAAACAATTGTTGGACTTTCGGCTATAAAAAATAATGAAACTTATCCAACTTTTGGATTTGAAGAATTGGGTATTAGTTCGCAAATAAATGTAAATAAGAAGTTTACAAACGAAGAAGTAAATACAGTAGTTAAAACTGCATCGGGTTTTGGAGGTTGTAATGCTGCAATTTTATTTTCAAATAAATTAGTAGAAGAACCCGTTTTTCAGCAAAAAGAAGAAAAACTTAAAATATTAAATTCAGTAGAAATAATAAATAATGAAGTTAAAATAGGTGGGGACACAGATTTTATCTCTGAGAAAAATATTGATTTTAAAGCATTTATAAAATCAATATATAACAATTACGACTTAAAATATCCTAAGTTTTATAAGATGGATGAATTAAGTAAATTAGCTTTTGTAGCAACCGAAATTCTACTTCAAAATAAAAATATTCACCAAAAATACGATGATTATGATATTTCTGTAATATTATCTAACGGTAGTTCATCGCTTAATACCGATGCAAAATATCAAAAATCAATAGATGATAAGGAAAATTATTTTCCTAGTCCGTCAGTTTTTGTTTACACATTGGCAAATGTTATGGCTGGCGAAATATGTATAAAAAATAAGATTAAAGGAGAAAATACTATTTTTGTATCAGAAAAATTTGATTCAGAATTTATGCACGATTATGTAAATATCCTTTTTTCAACAGAAAAAACCAAACTTGCAATAACTGGAAGAGTTGACTTTTCGTACCCAGAAGGGTATTACGAAGCAAAATTATTTTTGGTTGGATTTGATAATGAGCAAAATAAAGAATTTACTATAAAAAATATAAAATAACTATAAAAATGGAAAATCTTACATTACAACTTAAACAGCAGATAATTGAAGCTCTAAATTTAGAAGATATGGAGCCAGACGAAATTGAAACAAGTGCCGCACTTTTTGGCGATGGCTTAGGTCTTGATTCTATTGATGCTCTTGAATTAATTGTATTATTAGAAAAGAATTATGGAATTAAAATTGAAAACCCAAAAGATGGGCAAGAAATATTTTATTCGGTAAAAACTATGGCTGAATATATAACAGAACACCAAAAATAAACACGAAAGTTTATGCGAATATTTATAACTGGAATAGGAGCTATATCTGCAATAGGGAATAATGTTGAAGAAAATTACAACTCACTTATTAGCCAAAAATCAGGTATTAAAAAGTTGAAATATTTAGAAACAACTCATTCTAAAGATACCCTTTTTGGCGAATGCAGTTTGTCTGATAATGAAATGATTGAACTTTTAGAGCTTGATAAAAATGGCTTTTATACACGCACTGCATTATTAGCGATGACTGCAGCTAAAGAAGCCTTTTATTCAAGTGGTTGTACCTCTGAAGATTGTAGAACAGGAATTGTTTCTGGAACAACTGTTGCAGGAATGGGGCAAAGCGAAAAATTCTATGATAAATATTTGAATTCTGACTTCTCAAATGGGTACATAAATACCCACGAAGCCGCAGATAGCACCGAAAAGATAGCTGAGTATTTGAATATCACCGATTATATGACAACAATTAGTACAGCTTGCTCATCGTCGGCAAATGCGATTATTTATGGAGCAAGGTTGATTAAAAATGGTGTGTTAGATAGGGTAGTTGTTGGCGGAGCAGATTCGCTTTCACGCTTTACTGTAAATGGTTTTAAGACATTAATGATTTTAGATAAGCAGCAGTGTAAACCCTATGATAGAGATCGAAAAGGTCTAAATTTGGGCGAAGCTGCAGCATATCTAGTGCTAGAATCTGAGGATTTACTGAAGAAAAATAATCGTTTAGCATTGGCAGAGCTAAAAGGCTATGCTAATACGAATGATGCTTATCATCAAACTGCTTCTTCACCAGATGGTTACGGAGCATTTTTGGCTATGTCGCAGGCAGTTAAAAATGCAAAATTGAAAACAGCAGATATAGATTATATAAATGCACACGGAACAGGAACTCCAAATAATGATTTAACCGAAGGTTTGGCAATTCAAAGATTGTTTGATAAAGAAATGCCATTATTTAGCTCAACTAAAGCGTTTACTGGGCATACTTTGGCTGCTGCAGGTTCTTTAGAGGCTGTCTTTTCTATTTTGTCATTAAATCAGCAGGTTATTTTTCCAAATATGTTTTTTGAAAATCAAATAGAAGAATTAGAAATTACTCCAGAAACTAAATTAATAGAGAATATTAAAGTCAATAATATTTTATCAAATTCCTTCGGTTTTGGCGGAAATGATACTTCTTTAATATTTTCTAGAGTTGATAATTTGAATATTAAGTTTGATTAATATGAATATCTATATAAATGGAGCAAAGTCTGTTAGCCCTCAAAATTCGCTAGATTATAATCTTTTTTGCGAAAACGTTATTGAGCATAATGGCAAATTTGCTACTGCAATAAAACCAAATTATAAGCAACATTTTAAGCCTATTGAAGCTAGGCGAATGAGCAAAGTTGTTAAAAATTCTGTGATAGCCGCAAAATTTGCTTTGGAAGAAGCTAAGGTTGAAATGCCTGATGCAATTTCAGTTGGAACAGGTCTCGGAATTGTTTCTGATACTGAAAAGTTCTTACAGAAAATGATTGATAATAACGAGCAATTTCTTACACCAACTTCGTTTATTCAATCTACGCATAATACTGTTGCTGGGCAAATAGCACTTGGTCTTAAATGCCATAATCATAACTTTACTTTTGTTCATAGAGCTTTTTCTTTTGAATCGGCTTTGCAAGATGCTGTTATGCAGTTGCGTGAAGGTAAAAGTAATATTCTAGTTGGTGCAGCCGACGAAATGACAGATCATTATTATGATATTATTAAAAAGAATGGCTTGTTAAAAACAGAGCCTTTCTTGAATACTGATTTGTATAAATATAAAAATAAAGGAGCATATTGTGGCGAGGCTCAATCGTTTTTTGCTCTTTCGTCTGAAAATAAGCCAGAAACTTATGCCAAGTTTATTGATAATAAGACTTTTTATAAGCCTAAATCTTATGATGAAATAAAAACTAATATTGAAGACTTTTTAACTCACCATAATTTGCAAACATCTGATATAGACATGGTAATACTAGGTCCATCTGGTGATTATGATAGCGATAAAGTATATTATAGCTTGCAAAACGACTTATTTATGAGTAATTATGTTACTTATTATAAACATTTGGTTGGTGAGTTTCATACTGCTACTGGTTTTGCCTTTTGGTTGGCTACAAATGCAATTAAGTTTAACAAAACGCCTGATTTTATTTCTTTATTAAATATTAAACCAAAAAAGATTAATAAAGTATTAATTTACAATCATTATTTTAATATAAATCATTCAATATTCCTATTATCAAAAGATTAATGGCCTACTTCAAAATTAAATATTTTAGGATTTTACTTATTATTATCCTTATTATTCTACTCACTTCTGAAATTATAGTTGGTGTAAGTTTATATATATATATATTAGTTTTTCTTTTTACTTCTATTATTTTATTTATAGGTACATATTTTATTCAAGCAAATTTCTATTTTAATTCTATTTGTACACTTTTTGAAGATAAGAGTATTGCAATTACTTTTGACGATGGTCCCGACCCAAATGTTACTCCACAAATACTTGAAGTTTTAAAAAAATATAATGCAAAAGCTACTTTTTTTGTAATAGGAAATATGCTAGATAATAATATTGAACTTTTACAAGAGATTATTACTCAAGGACATAAGCTTGGAAATCATTCTTTTACACATTCTTATTATTTTGATTTTTTTTCTACCAAAAAAGTTAAAGCTGAAATTGAAAAAACTAATATTATTATAGAGCAAATTACAGGAGAAAAAAGTATTTATTTTAGACCGCCTTTTGGTTTAACAAACCCAAATATTGCTAGAGCTATAAAAAAAAATAAAATGATTTCAATAGGATGGAGTATTCGCTCGTTGGATACAGTAAAAGATGAGCAGACTGTCTTAAAACGGTTGAGCAAAGTAAAGGCAGGAGATATAATCCTTTTTCATGATACAAAAATTAATACTCCTAAAATTTTGGACAAGTTTTTGCGTTTATGCTCTGACAAAGGCATACAAACTACCTTTTTTAATTAAAATATCTAAAATGAAAATCTTAAAATTTATATTAATTATACTTTTCCCATTAGTTACAGCACAGGCATATTCTCAGCCTAAAGGTTATATTTTGGTTAAAGATAAAAAAGCAATTTCTCTTAAATTGAAGAAAGTGTCGGCTAGTACAAAAACAATTGATAGTGATTTTATTCAATATAAACACCTCGATATTTTGGAGAATGATATTGTTAGTGATGGTCATTTTAGTTTTAAAACACCAAATAAAGTCCGTTGGCAATATACCAAACCTTATAACTATTTAATTGTTATGAACAGTGGTCAAATGTGGATAAAGGATGATAAAAAAACACAAAAATTTGATACTGAATCTAATAAAGTTTTTAAGGAGATTAACGATTTAATGGTTGGACTTTTACAGGGCAATATCTTAGAAAATACCGATTTTAAAACAGAGTTTTATAGCTCAAAAACCAGGATTTTAGCAATTTTAATCCCTCAAAAAGATGAAATGAAAGAGTTTTTATCAGAAATTCATTTATATTTTGATAAAACAGATTTTACTGTGTCTGAACTTAAAATGTTAGAAAATTCTGGCGATTTTACTTTAATTAAATTTCTTAAAAAGAAGACTAATGTTGAAATTCTTGATTCAAAATTTATTGTAAAATAGATTCCAAACACAAATTTCTATCTTCATTCTGTATAAAATGAAAAAAAAAATAATATTTGTACTTTTTATATTTTCAATATTTAGCTATTCGTGCAAAACTGCTGGATTTACTAAAATTGATACTCACATACTAGTTATGGAAGAGTCTGCTTTAATAAATCTTCAACTTCCAATTTTATTTAAAACAGAAATAACGATATTAAAAAATTCATTTAGTGGAATAACTATTATAAAAACACTCGAGAACACGAACCATAGAGTAGTTTTTATAAACGAAATTGGTATGAAATTTTTTGATTTTGAAATAGGAGAGGATACATTTATTGTACATCACATATTTAGTTCTTTAAATAAAAAAGCTTTATTAAATTTATTTGAAAATGATTTCAAATTAATGCTTTTTAAAGAACATAAGTTTACAAAAATAAGTACTTATCAAGATAAAAAGACAGAAGATATTGCTATAAGAGACGGGAAATCAGGTGATTTTTATTTTATTGATTCAGAAGGAAATTATTTTAATAGAATAAAGCGTAACTCTAATTTTAGAACAATACTTAATATTAATTATAGTAATTTTTCTAATTCGTTACCTGATATTATAGAAATTACACATGAAAATATTAAATTTGAAATGAATTTTGAACGTATTTATAAATAACCTTCCATTTTTAAACTAACATTATGTTTCACACTACACTTTTTACAATTTTAGAAAAAGATAATTCTATGCCTGGCGAAGTTACAGGTAGAATTAAATTAAATGAAAATCATGATGTTTTTAAAGGACATTTTCCCGATAATCCTGTATTACCTGGTGTTATAACCATTCAAATAGTTTTAGAATTTTTTGCAAACGTTATGGATAAAGAGTTTATGGTAGCCGAAGCAAAAAATATAAAATTCTTAAAAATAATTCAACCTCATATTAATTCCGAATTAAGTATTACTCTCAAATTTGTCTATTTAGAAGAAAAAAAACTTAAAATAACCGCAACCGTTTTTGATGGTGATGATATTTTCTTTAAATTTTCAGGAATTTATCAACAAGAGTAATCTTTTGTATTACAGTTGTTTATACTATTAATATATTTTATTTATTTTTTTTGTAACTTATTAAAGTTTCATCCGTCATACTTGAAACTGTTATAGTTTATATTAAATTTTAATAAACCATATTAATAAAAAAAAGATGAAATCAATTTTTACTTTAATTATTACAACATTTATTGTAATAACTTCCTTTGCTCAAAAGTTTGAAATAACCGGACAAATAAAAGACAATTCAACAAAAGAACCAGTAATTTTCTGTTATGTTAATATTTTAACACCAGCAGATAGTCTTCTTACTACTTGTATTACAGATGATAAAGGCTATTTTAAAATTTATTTAGATAAAGGAAATTATAAATTTGCTTTTAATCAAATTGGTTATAAAGGCGATACTACAGGAGTAATTTCTGTAAGTGCCGATAAGTTTTTAGATGTTTTTAAACTTCAAAATTCCGATAATGAACTCGATGAACTTGTTGTTACAGGAAGTTCAAATCAAACATATTTAGACAAAGAAATTCAGGCAGTTACACCAAAAATGAAAATTGGTGCAGCAAATTCTTACGATGTACTCGACAAAGTTAAAGGACTAAATTACGATAGGTATAATGACCAAATAAAGGTTGATAATGAAGCCAATATTTTAATTATTGTGAATGGAATTGAGAAGGATGCAAACTATATAAAAAATATGAATCCAGAGCGTTTATTAAAGATTGAAATAATTAGAGCTCCCTCTGGAAAGTATGCACTTCAAGGATATACTGCTGTTGTTAATATAATTCTTAAAACAAACTATCATGGGGTCGATGTCAATTTTTCTAATATGGCTATGCTTAATTTTTCAAATCAATCTGAAAATACTCTACCCATAAATTATGGTAATATTTCGTTAAACTATACCAATAATAAATTTAATGTTTATGCAGGTTACTCAAATGTTTACAATGAATTTTATTTGCATAACGAAAGAAAACAACACTATACCGATTCGTCTAAAATATTTTATGTTGCACCCGAGGGAGTAGAAAATAACTTAATTGTTAAGAATTTAAGTCATAATTTTAATTTTGGTATCGATTTTTATATAAGTCCAAAGCATGTTTTAAGCTACGAAAGTAAATTTAATTTATCGCCACGACATTCAAATTCAATAGAAACTATGTATGATGTGCAGTTTATAAATGAATTAAATTCAACAAGTTTTTATTCTTCAACAATTAATAACTTTGAAAACACAAATTTTGAAAACTCACTATACTATATTGCAAATTTTAATGATAGAAACAATTTGAGTCTTTCTTATGCCTTTTCGTTTTACGATAATTCTAAGCACCTAAATATTTTAGATAATGATATTTTGTCAAGTCAATTTATAACTAATACACGGAGCTATTCTATTTTTAATGCTGAATTTACTCATTCATTTTCACCAAAAACAAATATAAATTTAGGTTATGGAAATACTTATAAAGAGTTAACAAATACTTTTGCTTTTGAATCGGATGCAAATGCTCAATCTTTTGATTATAATGATTTTAGAAATCAGTTTTATTCATATTTTTCATATAAACCTACAAAAAAGCTAGGAATGAAATTTGGTGCTGCCGCCGAAAATACAATTATTAAGTATGAAGGAAATAATATGCCATATTTAATTATACTACCACATTTCGACATTAAATACTCACCTATAAAAATTGCTGATATTACTTTAAAATATCGAGCTAATACCGATTATCCTGCTATGAATCAAACAAATCCTCTTGAAATTGTAAATAATTGGCAAATGGTTACAGTTGGAAATCCTAACTTAAAACCAGCCAAGGATAATACCGTGTCAGCAAGATTAAATGTTATGCAGGGCTTGTTTTCTCTTGAGCCTTATTATACTTTCTCCGATAATTCTATTATTCAGAAAATTGATTTACGAGATGACGGAATTTGGCAAACAACTTTTGATAATGCAGGAGTTTATGCAAAAAAAGGTATAAAAGGGAATTTTACAATTCCTTTTGGAAAATCGTTATTTTTGCAAGCTTCGTTTGATTTTTTCAACGAAAAAATTGAATATAAAGGCGAAACACACGATTTGCAAGATTGGCAAATGTCAAATCAGTTAATTTACCAAAACAAAAAGCATAAAACCGTTGCAGGAATAATATATCAAAATCAGTTGCGTAAGTCGCTTTCGTGGCAAGGTTATAATAACGTAGGAAACGATTTTTGGAGTCTTTTAATTCAACAGCCACTATTTAAAGATCAAGTATCGGTTATGGTATTATATGTTTTACCCACAAACTTTGGGGTTGACTATAATCAAGGAGGCTATACAAAAACACCTTTATACGAAGAATATGATAATATTGAGCTTTCGTTAACAAAAAATATGATTATGTTTCGTGTAACTTACAGATTCTCAAAAGGAAAAGATGCACGAAAAATTGATAAAAATCTTAAAATTGAAGAAGCCGAAAAAACAAAAAGCTTTATTTAATCCGATAAAATTACGGGGAGCAGTTAGTGAGGATGCATTATTTTGTTGCATTCTCACTTTTTGCATTAAATTGTAATCTCTAAAAACCATTTTCACCCTAAAAGTGGTTTTTGCAAGTTGCAAAATGATAATAACAATCTTTTTCGCAATATATTATAAATAATTATTGTATAATTATAAAAAAAATATTAATTTAGTAGCCGTTTACAACGGTTATTTGCGAAAGTAGCTTTTATATAAATGTTATGGGCAATAAGTGACGATGCTTTACGTTGTAACGTATTAATTTAAAAAAGA
>JAOZLS010000454.1 GCA_029934705.1 Bacteroidales bacterium
GTATTGCCGGAAATATTTTAGCAGAATCGCCATAATAAATAGTTTCGGGTAACACTTGACTAACTCCAAGGTCGTGTGTTTGTGCTTTTATAGTTATGAAAGCAAAGCTTAAAAACGCTAATAAAATTGTTATTCTTTTCATGTTACACTTTCTTTTTTGTTAAATATTTATTATTAGAAATATTTGTTTCTGCTTTTTTTATTGAATATTTATCAATTTTCAAGTTCTTCTATACGTTCTAATAATTTTTTGTTTTAGAAGTAAGTTGCTTTGTTTGTGATGTTTATATAATAATATATACAGAAAGATTCCTTAGTATATGGTTTTAAACACTTAGTGCTATTTAATGTTGCTTATGCAATTCTGTAAAATTATATTAATAAGCAATTTACAAATAAGTAGATATACAATTAATTTTTCACATGTGCTTACAATTTATGTTACTGAGTATGTTTTATTTATTTTGAATTTCTATTATTTGGTTAATTTGTTGTTGTAATGTATTAATTTTTGCTTCTTGTAAATTTATTTTTTGTTGTAAAGCTTCTATTGTTTGGGCTTGTTCTTGAATAACTATGTTTTGTTCTGCTATTGATTTGTCTAACACATCTTTTGTTGTTGAATTTGTAACCCACGAGACAACCCCACTGCCATTGGTTGTAAGAACTTGACCACTGGCTCCGTCTGTACTTGGCAAGGAGTATGCTTCATTAATAGTAATAGTTCCACCGTCATTAATTCTAAATTCTTCATCGCCTCCACAATAAAATAATTGGTCGCCTGTTCCAATGTTTGAATAAGTAATATCACCATTTGTAGTATTCTCTCTAAATAATTGATAATCTAAATTTGTTGCATCTGTTGCATAAAATTGTAAAGCCACATCAGAGGCAGCGGTGTTTAATTTCCCAAGTTCTATACCGTTAAAAGTTGAAATATCTCCTGTTCCTGATATACTCATTCTCTGTGTCATATTTGTCCAAAAACCTTGACTACCCGTACCTGCATTTTGATAATGAATCCCACCATTAATTCCGGGAGTACGTATTAAACGAAAATCAAAATCACTTCCATTTCTTGAATGAAAATCTATATATGAATTTCTGTCTCCTGATCCAAGTGCAGAAACCTCTATTTGACTTTGTGTAGAAAAATAACCTCCACCGTGTATTTCTGCAACTTTTGTTGTATTTGCGTAAAAATCGTGGTGGTCGCTTGTGGTTGGCACAGAATGCCATAAAGTATTACCATTAATTCCCATTGCGTAATCAACAGATGCACCATCAACTGCCGGATAAAGAACTATTTTAGTTCCTGTACTACGAGTTGTAGTAGTTGGAGCCGCCACACCAGTAGTGTTAAAATATAACATATTTGAAGTTGCACTATTCATATAAATTTTTGCATTTGTTCCCCCAAGTTGCAGAGCTTCGGTAGGGTTTGTAACATTAATTCCTACATTACCTTGGTCAAAAATAGCTGCATAATTATTCATACCACCAGTTGCAGTTGCATAGATGCCATAAATATTACCTGTATTACTTGAGCTTGAATTTTCAGCTTCAGCATATATACCATAGGCATCTCCAATATTTCCTATATCTAATGTTCTTGTTAGTTCTCCTTTAAAGTATCCTCCATAACTAAGGGGAGTAGTAGTACTTGATTCACCTTCGTGAGATTTAGCAGTTGCATATACTCCATAAGAACACTTTAACGCTTCGGCGGTTGAATAAATTCCGTAAGCATCACTTCCACCTATTCCACCAGTGCTTGTTCCAGGATTAGCATTTGCTTTTATACCATAAGCCGTTCCTGAATTGCTTCCAGCTATTTTGCTTGCGTCGAAATCACCTGCAACAATTATATCAGTTGCATTACAATTACTTGTGTTAAGTATTGCCTGAAAAAGTGTAGAGCTTCCGTTTGGAATAAGTTTATAAATGTCAAGTAAATTATCAGGAGTTGTTGTTCCTATTCCTACGTTTCCTGCTACGCCAGAGTATTGGTCTGTTCCAGATATTATCCAGTCTTGATCTCCTCCAGATAATGATGTCCAACTTGTTCCGTCATAGTAATAAAAGCCTGGTGTATCGTCTGTTTGATAAATTAAACAACCCTCAGGGTCGCCAGGTGTAAGTTTAATACCATCTCTGTCGTTCTTTGTCATTCTTGGCATCATAAAGCCACCTTCTGTTGATTCAATTTCTAACTTTGCACTTGGTTCTACTAAATTATTACCTGCTCCGATATATATTGAACCATTAACTATGTCATTAATGACGGCGTTTGGAGGTTGAATTCGCATAACTGTATTATCATCAATTTCAAAATAGATATTATTTGAGCCCACTGAATTTAAGTATAAATTCCCAGAAGAGTTCATTATTGAATATTGTGAGGCTCCATGTGTCCAAATAGAAGAGTTTGCCGTGTAGTTAGTATGTTCGCCAAAACACCAGTTTGAATTAGCATCTTTATATACTTCAAATTTTGCTGTGGGAGAAGTAATTCCTACTCCTGTATTTCCAGTGTTGTTATTATACATATCATTTCCAGATACAGTCCAGTCTGTGTCTGCTCCTCCAAGTGAAGTCCATGAACTACCATCGTAATAATAAAATCCGGGAGTATTATCTGTTTGGTATATCATAACACCTGTGGGACTTCCTGTTACATCTATTAAATCACGTTGTGCCATAGTCATTCTTGGTATTAATACTCCTCCTGTTGTAGAACTAATATCAAGCATTGAGCTTGCATCCGGTGTTCCCGAACTTCCGCTTATTAATACCTGTGCCGTTATACTTTGCATACCAAAAATTGCACATAAAGCAATTATTATCGTTGTAATTTTTACTCCTTTCATGATTTTTAAACTTTTATTAATCGTTTTTCACTTTACTTAATTTTAAAAAAAAAGGGACACCTTAGAAACCCAACAATCTATTTTAGCGGTATCCCTTGACTTACTATGAAAAGATAAATCTATTTATTAACTATTAATTTTTGAGTATAAACACCTGTTTCAGTTTGTATATTAATAAAATAAATACCTACCGGTTGATTTTCTAAATTGATTATTGAATGTTGATTATTGAATATTTGTGCATCCCTGAATAGCGTTGTCCGATTAATAAATAATTTATAAACATTCCA
>JAOZLS010000125.1:0-6064 GCA_029934705.1 Bacteroidales bacterium
GTAAAAAAGCTTTAAAAATCAGATAGTTCGACTTTTCGGAGTAGTCTCATAATTATTTTAAAACTAAACAATTTAAACGTATTTTCAAACTTATCAATAATAAAAAAGCTTTACAAATTTTTTTTTGCTTTCTTAAATGTGTCTATTAGTTTTTTAAAAATACTTTTTCTAAATGCTAAATAACCAACTATTGCTATAACTATAAATGTAATAAACTGAAACATTAATGAATACATAACTGAAAAACTTATTGAGTTTCCTTTATCATAAATATAACTTGCAACAAATACTGATAAGAAAAACCAACCTACAAAGAAAATTATGAACATAAAAAAGAAAACAAATCCAATAAAACTGAAAATTTTCATTTCTTTTTTTCCTGTGTTCAACATAAATTTTATAGGCTGATATAAAATTCCTTTAACCAAGTGTATAACTCTAAAAATAACTTGTTTTACTAATTCTAAATTTAAAAGCAATTTGGCTTTTGTATCTAATTCGCCATCTTGTTCCTTAATTTCATTACTATAGTCAACAAATATTTTTTCAACATCTTCTATAAATTTTTGTAAATTTTTATCTATCATAATTTAATAATTAATTAATCAATTATATAATGGTTAATAGTTAGTTACCTCTTTGTAAATTATTAATTTAGAAAACTTTGGCAAAGTTACTGCTTGTTAATCATATAGTTTATTATTAACATTTTAGATATTTACAAATTCAAACTTTGCCAAAGTTTAATGAACTAGTGATAGCACAAATATACAATTATTTAATTATAACAATTAACCCCAATTATTTTTCAATAATTGGGGTTTACTAAGTTACTATATATTAATATTATAATATCACTCTAACACATTATTTTTTTAGAAGCTTTAATTTTGCACTATTAGCAATAATATACATTGCTGGTACAATAACTAGGGTTAAAAATGTTGCAAAAGTAAGTCCGAAAATAACTGTCCACGACATTGGTCCCCAGAATGCAGCGTTATCACCCCCAAAATATATTTGAGGAGAAAACTCGCTAAGCATTGTACCAAAGTTGATATTAAAACCAGTTGCCATAGGTAACAATCCTAATATTGTGGTTATTGCTGTTAATAATACAGGACGTAAACGTGTTTTTCCTCCTTCAACAACAATTGGCAATATTTCTTCAATAGGTAAATTACCATCTTTTAAAATACCTAGTTCTTCCTTTTTAATATTTTTTAAATAATCAATATAATCAATTAATACAATTGCATTGTTTACTACAACTCCGGCTAATGAAATTATACCAATACCTGTCATCATTATTACAAAGTCCATTTTAAATGTAGCAATACCGCCAAGTACACCAATAATACTAAACAATACACTTGCCATAATAATAAATGGTTTAATTATTGAATTAAACTGCGAAACCATTATTATCATAATTAAAGATACTGCAATTAGCATTGCTCTTGATAAAAAATCCATTGTTTCTTTTTGGTCTTGCTGTTCACCTGTTAACGAGAACTCGTAACCTTCGGGGAAGTCGTAATTTGCTAAAACCTTTTTTATTTGATTATTTATTTTTGTTGCATTTGCTCCTTCTAAAACATTTGATGAAATTGTTATAACTCTATTATTATCAATACGTTTTATTGCACTATATGAGGTTGAATAACTAAAATCGGTTACTGCTGAAACTGGTATATGAACAAACTTCCCTGCTTTATTTCTAAACGTAATTACCTGATTCATAAGTGCAACAATATCATTTCGATATTTTTCAGACAATTGTATTTGAATAGGATACTTGTCCTCTCCTATTTTAAAATCGGAAACTTCTTTTCCAAAAAGAGCTGTTCTAATTGTTGATGCAATTTGACCTGTGGATAGTCCAAAGCGTCTTGCTCTTTCTCTATCAATATTAACTATTAACTCGGGTTGCCCTTCATCTAAATTTTTTGATAATCCTTCAATTCCTGGTATTCCAGATTTCTCAATCATAGAAATAACTGTATCACCCAAAGAAATTAATTTATTAAAATCGTTTCCTTTTATTTCAATATTAACAGGTTTTCCAGTTGGTGGTCCCATCATGTTTTTTGCAATAGAAATTGTTATTCCTGGATATTTTCCTATTAAATCTGCACTTAGATTTTTAAGTAGGGTTGAAGTTTCTTTACCGTTTCTAAGTTGAAAATCGACAAAATTAATGGTACAAATAGCTTTATTTGGAGTATTTCCAAATGCCATTTCATTTTCACCAACAGCTCCTTTTCCAATTGTGGTCATTACTGACTCAACAATATCGTTATACTTTGTTACATTTATAATTGAATCAACATCATGCTCTACTATTTTCATTATCGAATCGCTTGCATAAATATCAGAACCTACTGGTAATTCAACACTTGCAATTAAATATTTAGGTTCGTTATGCGGAAATAAACTTACAGCAGGGTCTCGCAAAATCATAAATCCGATTGTTAAAAACAAGACAGCAAATGTTCCTATTAAAAACAAAATTGGGTTTTTCCCTTTTAATGAAAAATTTAATATAACTGTATATTTTTCATCTAACCAAGCTAAAAGTTCATTCTGAAACCATTGAGACAAGTCATAAAAAACATAGTAATTTAGTATAGTAATTATTGCAATAATCATTAGACCATTGGCGATTACGAATATTCCTGAGATATAAAAAATTATAGCTAATAATGTTGTAACTCCTGTTATTGTTAAAGATCGTTTTTTAGGAGGTTTATTTTGGTCTTTCGACGAAAAAATCATTGTAATAACAGGAATTAATACTAAAGCAACAAATAATGATGAAGAAAGTACAACAACTAGCGTTATTGGTAAATACTTCATAAATTCACCCATCATTCCTGGCCAAAATATTAAAGGTATAAAAGCGGCTAATGTTGTAGCTGTTGAAGCAATTATTGCCCAAGCAATTTCGCCAACTGCAAGCTTTGTTGCTTCAAAAGCACCGTAGCCTCTGGACAAAAACCGATGAACATTTTCAACCACTACAATAGCGTTGTCAACAAGCATACCTAGAGCAAGTATTAGTCCAAATAGTACCATCATATTTATTGTAGAACCCAAAATACCTAGCACCATAAACGATACTAACATTGACATTGGTATTGCTAATCCTACAATTACAGCATTACGTGTTCCTAGAAAGAAAAACAGTACCCACATTACAAACAGCATACCCATAATAATACTGTTTTCAAGGTTTGTAATCATATCTCTAACTTTGTCAGACTGGTCATTTATAAGTGAAATTGTTAAGTTCTCGGGTAATATATTATGCTGCTTTGCTTCTACAATAATTCGTTTTACTTCGTCGATGCAAACAATTAAATTTTCGCCACTTTTTTTTACAACTTGCACTGAAACAACCGTTTTATTATCAAGCCTTGCTAAACTTAGTACATCTTTGAAACCATCAACAACTTTCCCATTTTCAAGTACATCTTTCAAATATACAATATTTCCCTTATCGCTTTTTACAATTATATTTTCAAGCTCTTCAAGGTTTTTAAATTCGCCAATATTTCTAACCGATCGTCTTGTATTGTCGAGCACAATTTCGCCACCAGAAACAGATATGTTTTCTGAGGCTATTGCTTGATCGATATCAGAAAAGCCTATTTGGAAGGCATCCATTTTGTCTTTATCCAAATTTACTCTTATCAATTTATCTTCAACACCTTTTAATTCGGCTTTGGATACTTGCTGTATTTCTTCAAATTTTTCTTCTAAATACTCTGCATAAGTTTTTAATTCTTGAACAGAAAAATCGCCTGAAAGATTTACATTTATTACAGGAAACTCCGACAAATCAATATCCATAACCATTGGGTCAACAGGCAAATCATCTGGTAAATCGCTACTAGCTCTATCAACAGCATCTTTTACATCTTGTAAAGCAACTTTTAGGTCAACTCCTGAATTAAAATCTATAACAATATCGGAATTATCTTGCGAAGAAGATGAACTCATTTTTTTAATACCTGATACTGTATAAATTTCTTTTTCGAGGGGTCTTGTAACTAAGTTTTCAATATCGGCTGGTGGGTTTCCTGGATATATTGTTTTTACTACAATTTTTGGCATTTTTACATCAGGAAACATTTCTTTAGGCATTCCTAAATAAGAAATAAAACCTACTACAATAAATATTATTATTGCTAAATATACTGTATTTTTATTTTTCAGAGCAGCTGTTGTTAGCTTAAATTCTCTAAAATTTGATTTATCGGACATATTATTCCTATTTTTCTTTTAATTATTAAAATATTAGAATATTATTTGAAAACTATAATTTTGCAAATAATTTCATTTGTTTAGTTAAGTTCAAATTATTTATTTAACAATTTGAACTTTACTATTATTTTTTATTAGGCTATAACCTTCTATAACAACTTTATCGCCATCATTTAAACCTGACTCTATTACAGTCTTATTTCCTATTACAACGCCTGTTTTTATATATGTTTTTTTTGCGAAAGAATTACCATTTTTGTTTTCTACCACATAAACAAATTCGCCATGTTTATCGGTTTTCACAATAATTGAGGGTAGCATATAATTGTTTCCATTATAATCGGACAATTCGGCCTCTGCAATCATGTTTGGCTTAATTTTATTAGAAGGGTTAAGCATTTTAATTTCAACAGTAAAAGTTCTGTTGGCAGGGTTAACCACATTCCCGATTCTACTTACTTTGGTATTTACAACTATGTTGGGGAAAGATGGAAATTTCACTTCAACTGCATCATTTACTTTTATATAAGGTAAATATCTTTCGGAAACATCGGCAGATATTTTTAGAACCTTTAGGTTTACAAATAGAATAATTTGTCTGCCAGGAGTTGCTAATTCACCTGGTTTTCCGTAAATTTCATCTACAATTCCGTCAAAAGGAGCTCTAATTTCAGACATCCTTAATTGCGAACGCAAAGTTTGTAGTTTAGCCTCTAAACTTTCTTTTGTATTTTTTGCTTGTAAATAATCAATTTCTTTTCCTACTTTTTGTTTCCACAAATTTTCTTGTTTTTTAAACATAACCGTAGCAAAATCAAGACCCGACTGTATTTCTTTTATATTATTTCTAATTACATCGGCATTTAGTGTTATTAAGAGCGTTCCTTTTCTTACATACTGTCCTTCTTGAACTTTAATTGACTTAATTTGCCCATTCATTTCTGGACTAATGTAGGCTAGCTTGTCGGCTTCGGCTGCTCCTGTAACTTTAAATTTATGTACAGCTTCTTGTTTTTGCATTTCTACAATTCTAATTTTTAAAACCTTACTCGCATCTACATTTGAAGTATCTGCATTAAGTTTTTTTTCAAGTTTGGCAATTTCTTCTTTATAATCAAAAATTTGATTTTTAATATCTTCTGAAGTTTGCTCGGTAGTGCATGCTCCTACGAATAATACAAGTATTATTGCAAATATTTTTCTCATTATTAAATGTTTTTTCTTGTAAAAATTATAATTATAGTAAGTTTAATAAATTTAATAGTTTAACTCGTATATCAATTAAATTTCCTAAGGATTGATAATATTGAGTTAGTGACATAAAGTACTGGTTTTGAGCTTGTGTAAGCATTAAACTAGACTCAGTTCCATTTTTATATTTTATAAGTGTATTTTGATAAATCATTTGGGATAGATCCTTTGTTTCTAACTGATTACGAAATGTGTTAAGAGCTGTTAGGTAATCACTTTTTGCTTGATTAACTTCTAGGTTAAGCCCTTGTTCTATTTGCAACCTTTGATTATGAGTTTGGTCGTACTCATAGCGTCGTTGTTTTATTTTAGAATGTCGTGAACCACTGGCAAAAATTGGAATATTTACCTTTATCCCCCAAACTCCTGTAGGATACCACTCTGCATCTTCTGTAAAAACATCAAACGAATCTCGCATTGCTTTTTTGTTGTAAGAATAATAAGCTGCGACACTTGGTAAAACTGTAGTTTGCTCTCTTTCGTAATTTAATTGAGATAAATTTTCTTGTACTAACATTAATTTATAAGAAACATTTGAATTTAT
>JAOZLS010000125.1:6074-10262 GCA_029934705.1 Bacteroidales bacterium
AATCGGTTGCTAAAACATCTATTTTATCAAAAGTTGAAGTTATTATTGATAGATTATCGGTTAATGAAATTTCTTGCATAAAATCAATACCTGCTTGGTATTTTAATAACCTTATTAATACTTCTTTTTGATTTTTAAATGAAATTAATGAATTCTCTGTATTTTTTTGATTTAATATTAACTGCTGAACATCTGTTTGTTCTAAAAATCCTGATTCATATAATTTTTGTGATTCTGAAATTAAACTCTCTAAGGTTACGTTTACCGAGTCTAGTATATTAATACTTTCTTGACTAATTAATATTAAATAATATGTTTTGGTAACAAGTTCTTTTATTTCGTTTTTAGTTTTTTCGTGATTTTTTTCTGATAAGTTAAGGTATATTTTTGCAGCTTTTAAACCTACAATATACTCCCCATTAAAAATTATTTGCTGTGCAGTAAGTCCCCAAGAAGCGTTATGTTTGCTACCGAACTGTACTGGAAAGCTACCACCTTCGGGTAAAGGAGCAACAGGTGTTAGTCCAAAAACTGATGTATTTACACCAATTACAGCTGGCGAAATAAAATCGGGCATCAACTGAGTTGGAATATCTGGAAAATTTTGATATTCAAGTGTTCCACTAATTTGTGGTAGTCCTATTGCTGTAGTTTCCCATTTTTTACTTTGTGCAATTTTTATATCAAGTTCAGTATTTTTTACTTGAAAACTATTAGTTACAGCAAAATCTTGAATTTCGGCTAAAGAATAGGTTTGCGTTATTGCGGTTGAATCTTGTGCTTTTAGAGTGAATATGGATATACTCGTAAAAAACAGAAGTACTAATGTCCTTTTAATCATGTTTTAAATTTCTTTTAATTGTTCTTTTAATATTTTTAAACCTTTATCGTTACATATTGCATATAGATGATAACTAAACATCTCTTTTATAGCATGTTCACTTGTCAACTCATTAAATGAAATAAAGTCATTATCTACTCTACTTAAATCCATAATTACATGCATTTTTGCAATTAATTTTTCATCAATTTCAGTTCTGTAAAGACCTTGTTTTTTCCCAAGTAAGATATTATCTACTACCATATTATAAATGTTTTGCATTTTAAAACTTGTCATTTCTTTATGCAAGGCAGGATAGTATTTCATTAAATCAAATTCGGTAGCACAGTTATGTTCTTTCATCATTTTTACTACAAGTTTCATAAACTCAATATTTTTTTCAACAGCTGTTAAATCTGTTTCTTTAAGTGTTTGAAAATGCTCTCCTCTCTCCTTAAATTCAAATTGAAGAACAGCTTTTACTAATTCTGTTTTATTTCCAACATACTGGTATAAAGTTTTTTTAGAAATACCGTTTTTTTGAGCAACATCATCCATAGTTATGCTCTTTATTCCATATTTTTGAAAAAGCTGTGAGGTTATTTTCAATATTTCATCAAATTTTTCTTTCATGCTGCAAATATATGGAAACATTTTAAACTAAAAAACATTTTACGCTTTTTTTGTTTCCTCGTGTAAAAAAAATAAGCTATCATATAAATGATAGCTTATTTTTTTAGATAATATTTTGTTATTACAGTCTGTATGTAAGCCCTGCGGACAAGAAATGTGGTGCACCAATACCTATTTCAAAATTAGCACCTAAATTTTCGGTAAAATAACCTCTAAAACCGAATAAAATAAGCTGAGGAGCAAAAGTTGTTGCATTGTCGAATAATATATAATCATTATAATCATACCCCTCGATATTACCATCAACATCAATTCCCCAAATAGTAGTTCCAAGTCTTACACCTGAATACATATCCAAACGACCACTATTCGCATAATGAAATAGGGCTCTAAGACCAATATTAAGTCTTTTAATGTCTGTAGAAAAATTATCGGCATTTACTCCATAGTCCGTATAATTCATACCCATCATTTGGTAAGAAACACCAACACCAGCACTGAAAAATTTGGCAATACCATAGTCTGCATTAACTTGAAATGCAGGAATTGAATACGAACTGTAGGTTACATCAGAATCAATAGAACTTCCTCCAATCAAACCGCCAACCAGACTAAAGCCAGCATTAGCACTAAATACAAGTTTGTGATCATCGTTTTGGGCAAAAATAATACTACTTGAGATAAGTAATACTACTAAAAAAGTTATTTTTTTCATAATTTAAGATTTTGTTAGTAAATAAAAAACAAATATATACTATTATTATTAAAAACCAATTTTATAAAAATATATTAGTTAAAAATATTTAATGTAAATTTTCATAAAAATAAGACAACTAGAATAATTAATATAATTAACTACAAATAAGATTATTACAAGTTGAAAATTTTAAATAAAGTTACTTTTGATTAATCAAATGTCCTATTTTATCAAAAAAACTGGTAAAATAGTATCAAAAAATATATTTTATAATAATAAATTACGTATATTGTGAATTAATTTAACCAAAATTAAGTGCCCTGTAATGCTAAACAAAATTATTAAAATATTAAAGCCAAAATTTAATAAAAACTATGATTTAGAATTTATGAGTAAGCTTACTCTGCTAAACCTTATGTTTATTCTTATTATTTCAATTAGTACTGCATTCAGCATATATCATTTTATATTTGATAATACAACCGCAGCAATAGTACTAATAAGTTATGCCAGTATAACATTACTTCTAAGTTTGTATTTAAAAGCTTCAAAAGAATACGAAATCGGAATGATTTTAGCAGTATCGCTTCTAGGAAGTTTATTCTTTTGGATAACTATTACAGGAAATGTTGAATACACAGGTGTCTTATGGTCACTAATATTTCCTGTTATTTCTTTATTATTACTTAACAATAAAAAAGGAATTATAGTTAATCTAATATATATTAGTTTAATTATTGTATTTTTTATTTTTCCTAACGAGAAAGAATTACTTACTGAATATACTGGAGCATTAAAAATAAGATTTGTTATAACTTATTTTATTCTCTTTTTTACATTAATAATATATAAAACATTAAAATCTCATAGTGTCATAACTAAAGAAAAGGAATTACTAGAAATAAAAAAGAAAGTAAAAGAAAAAAATAATTTCGTATCAAATTTATCATTTAGAATAAGGACTCCACTAAATAACATTGTAGGCATTCTAAATCTTAAAAGCGATTCGCTAGATAAAGAAGTTATTGATGAAATAGAACTTTCTATTAATAACTTAATCACAATAATAAATTCAATTCCTAATTTTTCTGAAACAAAAGTTAAATTTTTAAAACCTGAAAATAAACATTTCAACCTAACAGCAGCAATAAAAGACTCACTTAAATTATACACTACTGAAGATTACGATAATTTGAAATTTTCGTTAAATATTTCAAATAAAATATCTGCTAACCTTACAGGAAACAAGCTTGCTGTTAAACAAATAATTATAAGTATTATTGATTTTTATTATAAAAACAATACTGCTAATTCAACAAAAATTGATTTTATTATTACGGAAAAAGAAAACCAGAAAAAAGGAGATAGTTATATTCTTTTTAAAATAAAAAGTAATATGTCTATGGATATTTTCAAGGGTTTTGAAAGCGAAAACTCATTTGCTGACTTTTCTAAATTAAATAATAATGAACTTACAATTATAGATTCAATAATAAAATCTATTGATGGTAAATTAAACATATATTATGATGGCGATACAACTGCGTTTTTATTTACGCTACCGTTTGCCGAAAACAAGCAAGAAAACACAAACACTTTGAAAAATAAAGACACAGAAGAAAATATAAAAACAGTTGATCATAAAAAGATTGACCTAAGTAAAGCGCACGTGCTTCTTGTTGAGGATGACAAAGTTAACCAAAAGATAATGGTTATGTCTTTACGTAAACATGTTGAAAACATTGAGGTTGCCGAAAATGGTAAAGAAGCTCTTATTAAGTTTGGCAAAACAAAATATGATATTATTCTTATGGATATTAGAATGCCACTAATGGACGGTTTTAAAACAACTATGAAAATTAGAGAAGCTGAAGCTGGCACTAACTCTAAAATTCCTATTATTGCTGTTACCGCAAACGCACTTTCTGGCGATAGAGAAAAATGTTTAGACGCTGGTATGGATGAATATATTAGTAAGCCTTTTAACAAAAAAGAACTTATTACTAAAATGACTGAACAGCTGTCGTAAAGTATAAAA
>JAOZLS010000455.1 GCA_029934705.1 Bacteroidales bacterium
AGGCGGATAACCAACAATCATGCCTGTAGCAAAATGAATTACTTCAACTCCATTTTTTCCCATTTCTTCGGGAGCGTACTCAATGTTACCACCAGGACAACCTCCACAAGTTGTGTAAGCTGCTAGTTCTACATTTTCATCTTTATCATAAATGCTAAATGCTCCTTCACGTTTTTGTAGTGATCTAAAACATTTTCCGCCAGCACAGCTTTTATATCTATCACAAATTATGATTCCTACTTTAGTCGTTTTTTGCATGATTAATATTTTTTAGTACAATATCATTTTCAATTACATTCAGGTGCTTTGAAATAACAGGACATTTTGCTTTAAGCAAAAAAAAGATTGAACGATTATTCTCAGATAATCCTTCGTAATTACCTTGACCTTTACTAATTATCATATCGGCATTATTAAATTTCTGGATAAATTCTGGATTACAAAGTTCGAGAATAGTTCCGGGAGCAGTAGTTCCTGAGGAAATAATTGTAGCAACTTCATCTAAACCAGAGTCTATTGCATCTTGTATTACAAGGTCGTTAATTACTGGAATTTCTCTAACAGCATAAGTTACAGGTTTATTCATTTCTTCAATTAAAAGCTTATCAAAAACTGATTCGCCTGCATTATCGCCAAGATATAATATCGATTTTGCATTTTTTAATTCTTCAACAAATATATCAAAATCTAAAACGGCAAATTTTTGTTCTAATATTCTACTAATATCTTCAACTAAAGAAAAAGTTTTATTTACACCAAAATCAATTACATTTCCTGCAATTGCAATTCTAATAGCTGTAAGAAGTCTATTTTCCGATTTGGCTACAATTTGTTTTAGCTTTGGATACAATGCTTTGGCTTCGGCAATATTTTCTTGTTTTATTTTTTTATAAGGATCGTTAACACCTGTAATTTCTCTTATAATTTTATATACATTTGCTCCTAGTTCAGCAGGTGTTTTTTCCATTGGCATATATTTTATCATACCCCCTACCTCATCGAGTATTTTCTTTACTTTTGCATCGTCGTCGGTTGTCATACGCCCTGCTCTAAGAGCCTGATTCATAAAACAAGGAAGACATTCTAAATATGTTTTCATTATATTATTTTCTATATTATTATTAAGTGCTATTTATTGTTGCACTTGCTGTTTTAGCTTTGCCTATTTCAGGTGTTTTCACCTGAAATTTTGAGAATAAACGAGGTAAAAACACCTGCTACTGGCAAGGCAAACCACGGGATAAAATGATTTTTAAAAGTAGGCACGTCTTTTATCTCTTAAAATATTTATCCATTCTATCAAAAGCCTTATTTACCATATCTTGCGGTACACAAAACGACATACGAACATGATTTTCGCCTGTTGGACCAAAAGCTACACCTGGTGTTGTTGATACTTTTGCATTTGCTAATAAATCTTTACTAAATTGAAAAGAGTCATTTCCTTCATCAATTTTAATTTTAGGAAACATTAAATATGAGCCTTGAGGTTTAACATAGTCAAAAACTGAATTTAAATTATCAAGTCTTTCGCACATTAAATTTCTTGCTAATAAATATTCGTTATTAAATTTATTAATACATTCGTTTCCTCCTTTCAATGCGGCAATTGCAGCATATTGCGATGCAACAGTAGCACAAATAGCAAAAGGTATATGAGCTTTCTTTATTTGATTAAGCATTTCTTCGTCGGCATGCAAATAACCAATTCGCCAACCTGTCATTGCATAAGTTTTTGTAAAAGTGTAGTTGCTTATTACATGCTTTTTTAATTCGGGCACACTAGCCAAACTAAAATGTTTATTATTATCGAAAACAAAATATTCATAAGCTTCGTCGGTAATAATAGTTATGTTATTTTTGAGTGCAAGCTTCCCTAATTTCCTGAGTTTTTGTTCAGAAAAAACTGTACCAGTAGGATTACTTAGCGAACAAAACATTATTGCTTTTGTTTTAGGTGTAATAGCCTTTTCAATAGCATCAATATCTAATTCAAAATCGTTTTCTTCAATTAAGGGAACTAAAACAGGAACTCCAGACGCTAATTTTACTTGTGTAATATGTGTTGAATAAGTTGGTGTTGGAAGTATAACTTCATCGCCAGGATCAACAACTGCCATAACCGAGGCTGCCAGTCCTTCTATTGCACCTATTGTTACTAACAGTTGCGAAATATTAGCATCTATATTATTATCTCGCTTTAGTTTCTTAACAATTTCTTCTCTGAGTTCTGGTAAGCCTTCGCTTTGCGAATAACCTGCTGTTAAGCCTTTGTTTATAGCTTCAATTACGGCTTTATTTATATGCTCAGGAGTTCCTGACATTGGCTTTGCCCACGAAAGAAAAGCTACATCATCGTATTGTTTCGACAAACGTGTCATTTCATGTATTGCCGATTTATTTAATTGGTTTACTCTATTAGAAATATTCATTTTAGCAATTTTATTGTTAAATAATAATTTTGTCAAAGTTAAATTAGTCGATAATAAGTTAATTATCAATTAATTAAACAAGTTATCACACAGTTCTTTCAAATTCAGCACTTTTGTAGTAAACTTAACTTTGACAAAATTTTCTAGCTATTATTGAGTCTGCTCCGAAAACCGATCAGACGGCTGTATTTGCAAAATAAAGAAACCTATCTGTCTTATTTCCTATTAATTAACAAAGCCGTCAGACCGATTTCTATACAAATTTTGACTTTTCAGAATGGTCTCATTATTAAAAACTTGAAATTTATTTTTTCAATAATTCTTCTCTAATCATAGTTTTACCGCATGATGGACATTTAAAATCTGTACATTTTTCGCCTTGCTTATGTGGAATTTTTTCGCCACATTTTGCACATACGCAAAATCCGCCAGTACCGAAGCTTCCTCCATTATTTCTTCCTTTACCTTCGCCTTTTCCAAGACCTCTTCCATTTTTATCTTTTCCAAAAAAATTCATAATATTATATTTTAAATTATTATTAATATGTTAATTCACAGTTTTTATCCTGCAACATTTACCGTGTCCAAAATCACTAGCTAAGTTTAATAAATTTTCAGATTTGCATGAAGGACAAAGTTTTGTTTCTTGTTCAAAATCAGTTGTAAACTCGTGTCCACAAGTTAAGCACCGAAGTATATTTTTTCTAAAATGTATT
>JAOZLS010000126.1 GCA_029934705.1 Bacteroidales bacterium
CTGTTATTCAGGTATCTAGTTGAAATTAGTTATTATAATTATTTGTTTATTATCGATTTTTAATTACTTTTGTGTATCCAATTGTGTACATAAAATATATATTATGAATATCGGATTACAAATAATGCTAAACCCAAAATACACATCTAAAGATGGTTTCAAGACGGTATCATTGAGGTTAACAATTAAAAGGAGTAGAACATATCTAAAACTAGGCTTCAAAACTCAACCTGACAACTGGATTTCTACACAATCAAAGTTTAAAAAAGCATATAATCCAGAAACATATAAAGAAGACAATGAAAGGTTAAGGCTTATCTATAAGAGAGCAAATAAAATACTATTGGAACTTGAGCGAGAAAATATTAAAATTACGCCTTCAACTTTTAAAGATAAATTTTATAAAAATACAAATAATAACAATTTTATTGAGTTGTTTGACCTTAGAATAAATGAATTCGAAAATAAAGGAAATATCGGAAATGCGAATGTATATAGAAGTTCAAGAAATGCATTAGTCCGATTTCACAAAAAAGATATTTTATTGTTTGAAGATATTACCTATAAATTCCTTAATCGATTTGAGGTCTTCCTTTCTAAAACATGTGAAGGGAATAGCATGAGCGTATATTTCAGAACGATTAAAGCATTATATAACAATGCAGTATCTCGTGGATTATGCAAATTTGAAGATTCCCCTTTTTTTAATCAAGTAAACCAACAAGGATTTAAGATTAAACGGTTAGAAAAACCCACACGCAAAAGAGCAATTAGCCACGAGGATATAAAAAAAATGATAGATCTGAAAATTGAAGCAGGAGAAAGACTAAAAGACTCACAAAACATACTTGTTTTTAGTTTTTACAACATTGGGATGAATTTCATTGATCTAGCATATTTGAAATGGGAAAATATCAATAACGGTAGGGTCATGTATCGAAGACAAAAAACTGGAAAATTATTTTCTATCAAGATTTTAGCTCCAACTCAAAATGTTTTAGATTATTATTTACCCTTTAAGAATGAGCTAGGCTATGTATTCCCAATCTTTACAGACTTTCATAAAACAGAAAAACAAAAGAAAAGTAGGACAAAAACTGCATTGAAAAAATTTAATAAAGAAATAAAGCTCATTGCAAAAAACGCCAACATTGAAAATTATGAATTAATTACATCATACGTCATTAGACATTCATGGGCTTCAATTATGTATAAATCGGGGAATAATAAAATTGATATTGGACGAGGTTTTCAGCATTCTTCTGAAAAAATAACTGATATATATATTACAGAATTAATTGACACATCAACTGATGACATGAACGAAACTCTTTTAGACTTATAGAATGGTAGAAGCAAAATTATTTCAGCAAGTTCCGCATTTAATAGATGTTATTACAATACGTAACAGAAAAACAAAGATAAAAACAGGAAAACCTATATTTCCTTTTGTGATTTTTGTGGTGTTATTAATTTTTGCTACAATAATTTATGGCAGTTACCAAAACACGAAAGAGCCTAAAAACATTAACATTACAGAACAATATAAAAAACTAAGTGAAGATATTAGATTACAAAATTTCATAAATAAAATTTATGCAGGGAAAGAGTTAAGTGGTTTTGAGCAATCTGATTTCTGTGAGCTTCTTCAAAAATTGAAAAATATATACGTAAATAATTGTGGAAAACTGTCTTCTCAAGAACTAAAAAAACTATTGTTTCTAAATTCAATAAAATATAAGGCAACTGTAGGATATAGCAGTAGTGTAAATTATAGAAAAATATTTTTCAATATAAATCCAGACTTAAAAGGTGAAGTTGTTGTCCATCACGCAATAGAGCAAGATATTATCAATAAATATCCAGGGCTGTTTACTCTTTCTGAAATTCACTCAATCGAAAATTTACGAGGAATACCTAAAAATAAAAATAGTTTACTACATTTGAGCAAGATAAGGCGAATTTGGAATGAATTTTATAGACAATACGCAAATCCAAGCAGACAAGATATATTAGATAAAGCCACAGAGGTTGATAATATGTTTGCGTCACAATTTAAACCAACAATATGAAAAATCAAAACAAATATTTTATAATAGAACCTGAAGTAGCAGGAACTCTTGGCAAACACACTAAACGAGAAGCGTCTGTTCACCCTCCTGTTATCAATAAGTTACACTATATAATTGAAAATTGGCTTGGGGACGATATTATAGCTGCATTTCCTGTTATGTTAATTACAGAAAAGCTGAAAAAACTAATTGAAGATGCAAATTTGACTGGTTATGAAATATCTGATTGTGAATTATCTATTTCTGATAATTATTTAGAACTAAAAGGAAATTCTGAAATCCCTATATTTTATTGGTTCAAAATTACAAGTAGCTTTTTTGAAACTGATTTTTTATTGAATCAATATCATCATTTAGTCGTATCAGAAAAGGCGTTGAATATATTAAAAAATGCAAGAATCGAAGAGGCTAATATATTGCCTATTTATTCAGGTAAAGGCTTTGAATATCACGATTACGACATTGAACTAACAAGATTACATAATTCCTTAGAACAAAGATTTGGAAAAAAACATGAACTGTTAATAACGCTTAATAATATAATTAAAAAATCTCCTCATATATCAGAGGAATACAAGAGACAAAACGAGACCCTATACAATATTTTTATCGTAAAATCTGAAAGTTATATTTATGATACAATGTTAGCTTTGAAATTAATTCTCGCGGAAAAATACGAAATCCCCGACATTTTGGATTATCAGTATAATTTATTTACAAAGAATAGCAAAGGTAGCTTCTTAGATATTGCTAAATATGACGTTTTGCTGTACTTAAAAAACATAGAGGGTGTGAAATTAACGAAAACTTTAACAACTATTAATAAGTGGGTCGCAAAGAAACGAAAAACTAAAACAGAATCTACATCTGAAAGTCCAGATAGTGAAGTTACAAAACTTCTAGTAGGTATTTTTAAAAATTTTTCCCAAAAAGAAAAAATTGGAAAAAAATATCTTGAGGCATCAAATCCTCAAATATCGTATATTGTATCAAAATTGCAACACACTAATAATTACAATCCTAATTTTAAAAAAGGTTTGGTTAAAATAAACTGGAATCTTGGTGTTATAGACATTACATACATTTTTCATAAAATATATACTACAAAAATTAATCGTGTAATATTACTCCCAAATATTGACAAGCAAAAATTAACAACATATATTACTTCTACTTTTTTATATAAAAAGACCGAATTACTGGAAAAAACTGTAAATGACAAGCTAAATGATTTTATAAACGGAGATATTCTGCCAAAATATCATGAAGAATTTGATGCTGTTTTAAAAGAAAGTGGGTTACCTGTTTAAGACACTAGCCATTTATGATATTATCAATTGCATAGAGCGGATAAACCCGAATGTTTTTATACTCGGCAAAATTCTCTGATGAGATTCTTATGCCGATTTTTCGGTTTTTCTCTTTTAAAAACAACTTCATACTTTGCATCGAACCTCTTGTTCCTGCTTTAATTTCAATAGGGTAAATTTCACAGTTTTTTGCAAATAAATAGTCAAGTTCGGCATTACTATTTTTAGCCTCTCTGTGCCAATAATGCAAATTCTCATTTGTATAGCATGACTTATATTTCAATATTTCTAAGCCTGCAAACATTTCTGCAATGCTACTTTTATTTATAGTATCAAACTCTTCTGAAATAAGGATTTTCCCAATATTGAGACCTAAAATCCGAAGGAAAATTCCTGTATCAAAAAGTAACATCTTTTGTTTCTTTTGATTCACTTCTGCTCCCAACGACAAGCCATTTGCAGCTGTATGAACGACAGGAATAACAAGCCCTGCACGAATTAATAAATCCAAAGCTTCTTTTATTTGGCGGTGATTTTCATTATTGACAACTTTTGAATATATAAATTTCCCTCTAGCTTGCATTACAACCGCATTGAATACATCGCGAATACGAGAAATCGGAACACGTTTTTTATATTTTGCAAAATCATCATAAAATGAAAAGATTAAATCATCCAAAATTTGCAAACTCGAATTAAAATCGTTTGTTTCCAAATAATTTGCTGTTACTTCCGGCATTACTCCAAAAATTAGAAACTTTTTGAAATATTTTAAGAGTTTTTCATGTATTGCATTATTTAATGGCATTTGCGGAGAAGCCTTTTGTGTAATTTGCAGCAAACCTGTTCCATTGTTTGCCAATAAAAACTCATTAAAAGATAAAGGGTACATAAATACTGACCGAACTCCGCCGACACCAAAATATGTGATTTCTGCCAAGGCAAATTCCAATAGTGAACCTGCTGCAATTAAATGTAAATCGGGCATTTTCTCATAGAATAAATGTAGCGACTGTATTGCTGGAATGCAAGATTGTATTTCATCAAAAAACAAAAGTGTTTTGCCTCCTTCTATTGAAACCTACATAATTACCGATAAATTTTCGCAAATTTCAGCAGGCGATAAGTTACCCTCAAAAACAGAATAAAAACCTTTATTTTCTTCAAAATTAATTTCAACAAAATTATCAAAATACGCTGCTAAATGCCTTACGCTTTCCGTTTTGCCTTGCACCTCTTAATAATAAAGGTTTCCTTTTTTGTTGTTTCGACCACCTCGTTAATTCGCTGTCTATTTGACGTTTAATGTACATCGCTGTGTGTTTTTTGCAATAAATCAAGAACAAAATTAATTTAATTTGCTAGAAAACAAAGGCAATAAGTTGAAGTATTTCAAAAATAACAAGGCTTAAACTTTGGTTATGACTTTAAGTTGCACAACTTAAGTTGTGCAACTTAAAATTATAAATATTGATAAGTAAATCGTCAAGTTCTTGGATTTTAGATAAAAAAACGACGCATTTCGCGTTGTGACACATCGTAATAGCTTGATTATAAGGAAATGAAAACAACGCAAATAGCTTTATTTACTTGAAAGATGTTTTTGTTGCTTAGCATTGATAAATACCACAAGGTATTACTATTTATTAATTAAAATCCATAATAAATGAAAGATGTAATTTTAATACCAATTCCAATTTCGGAATTAATCGAACAATTTTCAGAAAGTCTAAAAAAGGAGAATTCATTTAATTTGTTAAAGAAAGAACCTAAGAAGTATCTTACAGTAGAAGAAGTTTGTAAAGAATATGGTTTTAAGAAACCTACTCTTTATGCTTTAACTTCAAAACGACAAATTTCGTATTTAAAACCAGGTAAAACATTAATGTTTTTAAGGTCTGATGTGGAAAAGTATATTGAAGCAAGTAGAAGGAAATCAAAAGAAGAAATCAAGCAAGAGTTTGAAGAAAGCTTTGATAGTCATGATGACACAAAAGGACTGAGCCATGAAAAATAGTTCAGCCACAAATGTATCTTATCTTTCGCACGACAAAGATACGAAAAATATCTCCGGTAACGGAGATGTTTTTAAAGATATTGAAAATGATAACATTCTTAATCAATTTGATTTTGAATCTGACAAGAAAAAGTTTGATGAAAGCATTTATCAAAACTTACCTAACTATTTAAGAAATGCAGTTGGTGTTTTAACAGATGATATAGAAAAAGAAGTTTTCTTTTTTGGAGCTATCGGTGTTATTAGCGGAATACTTCCGAATATTCAAGGCTTTTATGACAGCAAACACTATACACCACACATTTACAGCTTTCTTGTCGGGAAATATGGAGAAGGCAAAGGTATTTTAACAAAAGCAAGAGAGTTAGCATCAAAAATACAGCAGGCAAAAATGGCTGACTATGACAGTGAAATGGCAGAATATGAATATGATGGAGAAAAAGGTGTTATACCTAAAAGAAAATTTATTTTTATACCTGCCAATAATAGTAAATCTGGAATTGTTCGATTACTAAAAGAGAGCGAAGAAAAAGGTATCATGTTTCTTACAGAAGCTGATACATTATCTGATATATTAAAACAGGACTTTGGTAACTTTTCAGATATATTAAGAGGCTTATTTCATCACGAAGGATACGAACAGTATAGAACTACAAACGATGAATACTCATATATTGAAAAAGGCTACCTTGCTGTTGTTATGAGTGGCACTTATGACCAGTTGATAAAATTAATTCCAACAATTGAGAATGGTTTATTTAGTCGGTTTCTATATTATCATTTTAACCCACCAAAAGGTATATTCAAAAATGTTTTCCATAATGATAAGCAAAAATACACTTCACTATTTGATAATTTGTCTGATGATTATTTTCAAATCTATAAAAAATTATCTGCACTCGATGAATCTATCGAATTTTCTTTAACAGAAAAACAGCAAGATATATTTCATATACAATTCCAGAAATGGAAAACGGAATTATCCGATTTGACTGATGGTGATTTAGACGGTTCAGTAAATCGCCTAGGTTTGATAGCTTTTCGTATAATGATGCAATTCACAACTTTACGAATGCTTGAAAATAATGAAGATTTTTTGCCGAATAAGATTATTTGTAACGATATAGACTTTATTACTGCTCTAAGAATTATTCAGATTTCTAAAAATAATGCTTTAGAAGTTTATAAATTTATACCGAAAAAGAAGAGCAAGTATAAAACTATGAATACTACAAGCTTAAAAACAATTGTTGCGAAATTTCTTAATAATTTTAACAAGCAGCAATTTTCATCTCGCAAATTAGCTCTGATTTTAGACTTATCTCATACAACAATTAGTGATATGATAAAATCATAACGTCCAATTTTACAGTTTACACTTTACAGTATTTTTACTTTATCTAACTAACATCCAATCAGTAAGGGTATTTTTACTGTAAAGTGTAAACTGTAAACCTTTGTTTTAAACTTAAATTTTCACTATGCCATACAAATATTCATTAGACTCAAGTTCAAAAAAACACTTATGTCCTAATTGTGAAAAGAAACGATTTGTGATATATAAAAATAATCTTACAAATGAGTTTTTACCTTCAGAAGTAGGCAGATGCGACCGTGAACAATCTTGCGGATATCATTATACTCCTATGCAGTATTTTGATGATAATCAACATTTAAAATCAAATTATGAAAACAGAAATACAACTTTACAAAAACATATTCCTAAAATTATTAAAGAAACGTCACATATTGATTTTGCTGTTGTGAAAAAATCTTTAAAATATTATAAACTAAATAATTTTGTAAGTTATTTGAATACAGTCTTTAAGAATGAAATTGTAACTCAACTTTGTAAACAATTTAAAATTGGCACTTCAAAATATTGGAATGGTGCAACTGTATTCTGGCAAATTGATGAAGCAAATAAAGTCCGTAGTGGTAAAGTAATGCAATACAACAAGAATACAGGTAAGCGAACCAAGAATATTACTTGGGTGCATAGTATTTTGAAATTGAAGGATTTTAATTTGAAACAATGTCTTTATGGTTTGCATCAGATTAATGTTTTTCCTAATAAGTTAATTGCAATTGTAGAAAGCGAAAAAACAGCAATTATTATGACAGGATTGGGCTTATTGCACGGAATTATGAAAGATTACTTATGGCTTGCAACAGGAAGTTTGAATATGCTTAAAATAGAGAATCTGCAAGCTCTTAAAAACAGGAATATCGTTTTGTACCCCGATTTAGGTTCAAATATTAACACAAAGGGAACTCCTTATGAGCAGTGGAAACAAAAATCTGACTTATATAAAAAAGAGCATTTTAAAATTACAATCTCCAAATTATTAGAACATCAAGCTACAAATTCACAGCGGCAAAATGGCGAAGATATTGCAGATTTTGTTATTAGTGAGCTGAAAAATAAGAAACTTGCAAAACCAGAAATTCAACTTTCAAAAGAACAAGCAAATTTTGATAAATTGGTAAAATCAAATCCGAATTTAACGAAATTTGCTGAGATTTTTGGATTAGGTTTCATAAAGAATTAATACACTTAAAAAGCAGCATTATAAGTTAAGCATCTAATGTATGAAGCATCTCTAATAATTTACTTTTATCGCCTTGACTCTTTAGCATTCTGTCAAAAATATCCATTGCTTTTTCTGAATACTCATCGCCTATTGTAGAGTTTTTTTTAAATAAATAACTGTCATGTAAATATTCATTCTCCTCAAAAACCTCGTAAATACTTTGATTATCAATATCCTTAGGTTTTATTTCAGACTTCATAATAACATATTCTATTATGTGTTTAGCAATATTTACACCTGTAATTTTCTGAGTTTTCCAAACAAAATTTGAATTGACTTCTATAAGTGTAGGTTTTCCACTATCATCAAACATAATATCAACCCCAGAAACATACAAACCAACTGCTTTGGATGCTATCACGCAAAAACTTTGTGTGATAACATCGAGTTTAGTTCTATTGTTCACCCCTCCTAGAGAATGGTTTACTCAAAAATTATGCTTATCTGTTGTTTTACGAATTTAAGAACCTACAACTTTATTACCAACTACTACGACACGAATACATATACCATCGCCTGTAATTGTTTAATAATATAACTATTGTGTCTTTTTTTATAGTATTATTTGTTAATTAAGTCGGTTGTTTCTTTGGTTAAATCCCCATTCAGTGAATATTTTCGTTTATTTTAGTAAGTATTGCCATAGTATCAAAAGCATAGCTGAAAACTTCTCCATGTTCTTAAGAAGAGAATAAATCAAGCTCACAAGCTATTTTATTAATTTCGTGATAGTGAGCCTTCATAAACAAGATTAATTTCTCTTCTTTAAACGTTTCCGAAACGTTTGAAACGTTATTATCTGTTATTTCTCAAGATTTATCATTGTCATAAAACCCATGATTTAGCTTGTAAAGATATACCTTACAAGTGTTACTACATGTTTTTACATCTTTTCTTTGCGAGTAAAATGTTTCTCCGTAAAAATTACATGTTTTTTTTTGTTTTTTCATAGGATTAAGTGTTAAATTCATGTAAAAATAACACTTAAAAACTCAACAAACAAACAAACAAACAAACAAACTAAATATCAGCTATTTTACGCATTTGTAAACATTAATAAATTACCAAAACAAACAAAAAAAACTTTCATACAAAAAAGGAATTGTTATCTTTGGTTTTAAAAGAAAGTATAAAATCTAATAATGAAAGAGAGCTAAAATTAACAAGAAATTATAAATTTTATTTGGTTAATATATTAATTGTCTAACACATTGAAAATCAATATTAAGATGATGTTTTACAAATAGCAGTTATGTGTTGTTTGGATATGGTATTAAAACCAACAAAAAAGAAAGCTATAAAAACCCATGAGGAATATAAAATCAGATGACCTTTCTGGGATGCTTACAAGTAAAAGCATGGTTCAAGTTTGTTATTATATAATACTTCGCCTTTTACAATAAAAACACTTTTAGATGAACCTAAACACATTGATATAAACCTTGGGACATACATTGATGAGTTCAGTAAAAATGTGCAGAATATTATCAGTAAATTTAGAAATCAATTAGATAACAATTAAAAACCATTTTATAGGTTCAAACTTATAATTTATAAACCTAAAAATTTATCTTTACAGCTAAATGAGAAATTGTAGCCCCAAATATGAGAATTATAGTCATTTAGAAGTTGCACGCTTTATAAGCGTTAGATTACCTTCTTTCATTTTCTTGTAATTTCACTACATATCAGTAATAGCTTGATATAGTTCAATAATAGACTTGTATTAAAAAGAATATAAATGTATATTTGCGGATAGTTTGTGTAAACTATGTGTAAACCTATAATATATTTAATCTGATATTATGAAAGCAAAAGTTATATTATATAAGTCTAAAAAATTGAAAAATGGAACTTCTCCATTAATGCTTAGAATTACAAAAAATAGAGTACGTAAATATATTTCTATCGGATACTCGGTAAATGAAGCTGATTGGAATTCAAAAGCAGAAAGAGCAAAAGGAAGATCTCCAAAGGCCAAAGAACTAAATAGAATAATCGAAAAAACAGAAATTAATGCTCTTACATTAATACAGAAATTATCTGAAAACAGAAGAAATGTATCCTTGGATGATATTGTATTTACTCTAAAAAATAATGATAAAAGCGAGAGTGTATTTTCCTTTTGGGAAAAAAGAATAAAGAACCTTATTGAATCAAATAAATTAGGTAATTCAAGGGCATATAAAAATACATATAGCGTATTTAAAAAATACAGAAAAGATAAGAACTTAACTTTTGATGAGCTTTCTTATC
>JAOZLS010000456.1 GCA_029934705.1 Bacteroidales bacterium
CCGAAAAGACAAACTATTGGTACGAAAACATAAACTGGCTACAAAGCCGTTTCCCTAATGCAGAATACCAAGATATTACAGGACTTTGCAAAATGGCTGACAGTACAGAATATGCCAAAGAACAAGATTATTCGCTTAATGCAGGGCGTTATGTAGGGGTGGTGATTGAAGATGATAGTATTACTGAGGAGGAGTTTAAAAAACGAATTAAGACACAATCAAATACATTGGTTCATTTAAATTTATTATCAAGAAAATTAGAAGATCAAATTGTATATAACATAAATGAAATATCATGAATAACTGGAATGAGGTAACCGTAAATGATATTTCAGAGTATGTTACTGTTGGGTTTGTTGGCTCAATGGCTTCTGAGTATATAGATAAAGGTGTTTTGTTTCTTAGGTCTCAAAACATAGAACCATTTAAGCTAAATTTAAATGATAATCAAGTAAAGTATATTTCTGACAAGTTTCATAATAAAATTTCCAAATCAAAACTTATATCTGGTGATATTGCAATGGTAAGAACAGGATACCCAGGAACTTGCTGTGTCATACCTGATGGATTAGGAGATTTGAATTGCTCTGATTTAGTTATTATTAGACCAAATCATAAGGTCGTTAACACTAATTTTTTATGCTATTTTTTAAATTCTCCATTGGGTAAGGCTTCTATTGATGGAAACCTTGTTGGTGCAGCTCAACAGCATTTTAATGTTGGTGTCGCAAAAAAAGTAAAGATAAATCTCCCCCCACTAAAAACCCAAACCAAAATAGCCAACATACTATCCGCCTACGATGATTTAATAGAGAACAACAACCAACGCATAAAGCTATTAGAGGAAATGGCTGAGGAAATTTACAAAGAGTGGTTTGTGCGTTTTCGTTTCCCAAACTATAAAAACACTAAGTTCTTAAATAAAGAAGGTAAAGAAGTAAAACACGGTACAGAGGGTGCTTTGCCTGAGGGGTGGGAAAACGGAACAATTGGTTCTTTATATTTAGTAAAATCAGGCTATGCTTTTAGTGGTTCTGATTTAGGAGAAGTAGGAGTTCCTATTATTAAGATACGAAATATTGATAGTTTTAATGTTGATGTAATTAATTGTGATAGATTTTCTGGTGAAATAAATAATCGAGTTGAAAAATTTCTTTTATCAAAAAGCGATTTGCTAATTGCAATGACAGGAGCAACAATTGGAAAGATTGCCTTATTTCCTAATTCGAATGAAAAATATTATTTAAATCAACGTGTAGGAAAGTTTTTTGCTATAAATAATACAAATTATTTACCATACATTTATCAATTCACCAAAACTTCCAGTTTTAGAGAAATCATTAATAATTATGCGTTGGGTGCTGCTCAACCAAATATTAGTGGAGAGCAAATTGAGAATATTAGGCTTATTATACCTTCAAGTAAAGTTATAGAACAGTTTTTTGAATTTGGAAATACAATAAATGATGAGATATTTATTTTAAAAGAAAAAAACCAAGTCCTCCAAGAAACCAGAGATTTATTATTACCACGTTTAATATCGGGCAAGCTAAGTGTGGAGGAATTAGAAATTGATAATTACGAATTAGGAATTGCCGCAGAGCCAGTTGTTGAGTATAAAACTAAGTAGTTATGGAAGATAAACTAATAAATACAGAGCAGTATAATGATTGGATAGTTTCAATAACTAACAAAATTGAACTTGCACATACACGAGCAAGTATTAAAGTAAATAACGAAATGCTACAACTGTATTTCGATATTGGCTCTTCTATATTAGACGTTCAAAAACATCAAGCTTGGGGTAGTCAGGTAATCGATAATTTGTCGGCAAATATTAAAAAGAATTTCCCTAATAGCACAGGTTTTTCTGTTCGTAACCTTAAATATATGCGTTCGTTTGCCGAGGCTTATCCACAGTTTCCAATTGTGCAAGTTCCACTTGCACAAAGTAAAACTGAATTTGTGCAAGAGGGAATTAGTAATATGTTTAAATTAATTAGAGATAACAAGCATCAAAATATATTTGTCCCCCAAACTGAGGGACAATTGCCAAAGTTTCATAATTAAAGAGCTATGAATTTAGATTATACAGCAAAACAAATAAGTGTAGTTCATAAAGAATTACAAAGCAGAGCCAAAGCGGCTATTAATATTTCTTTGTCGCTTCGTAATTGGATTATTGGTTTTTATATAATCGAATACGAACAAAATGGAGAAGACAGAGCTGTGTATGGCAAAAAAATACTAAGCACTCTTTCCGAAAAATTAAAAGAAAAAGGCTTAACAAGTGTAAGCGATAGAGAGTTGCGTAATTACAGGTCTTTTTACAATACTTATCCGTTTTTTATAGAATTATTTATACAATCTGACAAAAATCAAATTCAGGGAACGCTGTCCCCAATTTTAGAGAAAGTAAAAGAATTATTACCTGAAAATACAGAAAATACAATTCGGAGGGCAGTGTCCTCCAAATCTAATAACTCAATTCGGGGGACACTGCCCTCCGAATTGCAAATCGCTGATATAGAGGAAAGAATACTTAATACTCCTGCTTTAAAACTAATTACACATTTATCCTATTCTCATTTTGAAGAATTAGTAAAAATTAAAGAAAACCTAAAACGAACTTTCTACGAACTAGAAACAATTAGCGGGATTTGGAGTACTCGTGAGTTGAAAAAGCAAATAGCAAGTTTGTATTTTGAGCGTTCAGGCTTATCTACCAATAAAAAGAAACTGCAAGAATTAGCTAATATTGATGTAGAAACCAACGAAACCATAAGTACAATAAGAAATCCTATGGTTTTCAATTTTCTTGATTTACCAACCAACGAAACAGTTGAGGAAGCAGTTTTAGAAAAGGCATTAATAGATAACTTACAAGGGTTTTTATTAGAATTAGGCAAGGGTTTTTATTAGAATTAGGCAATGGTTTTTGTTTTGAAGCACGGCAAAAACGAATATTAATTGATGATGAATATTTTTCAATAGATATGGTATTTTATCATCGCATACTTAAATGTCATATTCTGTTAGAATTAAAAACCGAAGCATTTAATCACGAAAACCTGGGGCAATTAAATGTGTATCTGCAATATTATAAAGATAAAATAATGCAAAAAGGCGATAATCCACCAATAG
>JAOZLS010000127.1 GCA_029934705.1 Bacteroidales bacterium
AAAACTAATGAATGGGGAGCTTGAGGTATGAAAAATGAAATAGACAGAGACTCTACTGACAAATACAAAAGCTTGCTACAAGTACAGTATAGTATTTTTGAAAAGCTAAAATCCTATACATTCGATTTATCTAAAACCGAAATAACCGATGCAATAATTGAAAGAATGGATGCTTTTTGGCATTTTAATATAAATAACAAAGAATTATTAGAAAGAAGAACAAATTCAGTTGCTGCCGATTTTTTCACAGAAACATGCTTATTGTTTATAAAAGCCTATTTTGAAAATAAACACAACGGTATATATAAAGTTTATTCTGAAGAACAGATTAAAACTGACCCTAATAATAAGCGAAAACATATAAAACCGGATATTTCTATCAAGAAAAACAATAAATTGGTGGCAGCTATTGAAATAAAAATAAGCAATAGTTTTAAAAGAAAAAGTATTGATGCTCATTTAAAAGACAGAGAACTTCAAATTAAAACATTTTATCCAAATGCCTACTTTGGAGTAATTGCTTTTTGGAACTTTTTTAATACTAACTCTGAAGAATAGAATTCAAAATACATAGGGATAAAAAAATGGAGCAAAAATGAGAATCACCCAAGAACAGGAGCATTAGTAGAAAACCTTCTTTTGGCACTCGAAAAACAAATAAGCAATTTTTAAATTATTTTTTTATACATTACTAAAAATAAGATAGAGCAAATTACTTAAATATGGAAGTATTACAAAACATAAATAACAATTTTGGGAGTTATCAACAGCTCATCAGTTTTTATGAAAAACATAAAGATGATGAGTTTATGAATATTAGCATATCTATAAGGAGTTGGTTTGCAGCCAATATGAGTTCGGCATTGGGTGCTGTATTAGATATTCTTTCTAATAACTTAAATACTATTTTGTTTAGCAATAATAGCGAAGGTGCTGAAACCATATTGAAGAAGAATTTATTCTTATCATATTATGGTAATTATCCTAAAAAGTATGATAAGTACCACACAACAATTCCCTTTCAGAAACTAAAACAAACTGACGGAACTTATTTTAAGGAATATATTTTCAATCAATTATTAAATAGAGATGAAATGCCCCACATGAGTAAGGCCGCTCGCGATTCTATAGCAGAAGCAATTTATGAAATATTTGTAAACGCCCAAATGCATAGTCAAACAAATTCAATTTTCGTTTGTGGTCAGTTTTTTCCCAATAAGGACAAAATAGAATTTACAATAACGGATGTAGGAAAAGGTTTTAAAAGTTCAGTAAATAATCATTTCAATTCAAATTTAACTTCGGTGCAAGCCATAAAATGGGCAGTGCAAGATAGACATACAACAAAAAAGGATACTCCCGGAGGAATTGGTTTAGCTCGTTTAAGTGAATTTATTAAACTAAACCAAGGAAAAATGCAAATAGTAAGTTACGACGGTTTTTATGAATACACAGCCGAACATGAAAAAAGCAGTTCATTTATAGGAGAATTTCCAGGAACTGTTGTAAATTTGCAATTCAATACTGGCGATGAGAATTGGTACTCGCTAAAAGAAGAGGTAGATATAAACGATATATTTTAAGAAATGGATAATGTAAACATAAATATTTATAGTGTAATAGGTAATAGTTTTTGTGTAGAGGCAGAAGATGGTGAAAAGGTATTTGAGTTATTATCAAAAGCATTAAAAGAAAAAAAGAAAGTAGTACTTTCTTTTGGAAACATAGAATTATTAACAACAGCTTTTCTTAATTCAGCCGTAGGTAAATTATATAAAAACTTTACAGAAGAAGAACTTAAAGACAATTTAAAAGTCGTAGAAATTACTAATAATGGAGCAATTTCATTAAAACGAGTGGTAGAAACAGCCAAGTCGTTTTATAAAAATCCCGATGCTCTACGTGAAAGTATAAATAAAATATTAGAAGAATAAACCTATGGCTTTACGACTATCCACTAAAACAGATATTTACAAACTTAAAGACAAAGAAGTCTTTTTCGATGCCAACATCTTAATTTATTTATTTTGGCCTACAGGTTCTCATAAATTTGAAAATCATTATGCTATGGTATTTTCAAAATTATTAAAACAAGAAAATACATTAATTATTGATTTTACTACTATCTCTGAATTTATAAACAGAGCCATTAAGTCAGAATTTGAAAAATATAAAATAGACAAAAAGAAGTACTCTTTAAAGTTTAAAGAGTATAGAAATAGTAACATTGGGCAAGAAAGCATACAAGACATATATGAAATAGTGAAAAATGACATCTTTAGAAGATTTGAAGTTGCAGGAAAGAAATTTCTTAAATATGATATTACAAAAATGTTAGTTTTAGATTTCTTAGACTTTGGCGACAAAGCAATATTAACTATCTGTAAAGAAAATGACTACATTTTACTTACAAACGATTCCGATTTTAAAGATTCTGAAATAGATATATTAAGTTCAAATAAAGATATTTTAAACAACTAATGCTACATGCACATCACCGAAAATGACATAGAACAAATTGCACTTGAACTACTGCAAGAACAAGGCTATGAATATCTATATGGTCCGGATTTATTAGATAATGATGAACGCCAAGCCAGCGAAGTAGTTTTACAAAAACACTTGCAACAAGCCATTGCACGCATTAATATAAATATTCCATTTGATACACAAGAAGAAGCTTTACGCAAAGTAATGCGCCATGAAAGCCCCGAATTATTAGAGCAAAACGAGCTAACGCATAAATATATTACCGAAGGTATTGATGTTAGCTTCAGAAATACAAAAGGTGAAATAAAAAACGATAAAGTTTGGCTAATTGATTTTAATAATATCTCAAAAAATGAATTTCTAGCTATTAATCAATTTACAGTTGTAGAAAATAATCACAACCGTCGCCCTGATATTGTGTTGTTTGTAAATGGTTTGCCTTTAGTAGTAATAGAACTTAAAAACCCTGCTAACGAAAAAGCAGATACCAAAGCTGCCTTCAATCAAATAGAAACCTATAAGAAACAAATAAGTTCATTATTCAATTACAATTTATTTTCTGTAATTAGCGATTATTGGTTTGCAAAAGTAGGAAGCATCAGTAGCCCATGGAGTCGTTTTATGGAATGGAAAACCAAAGATGGCGAAAATATTGTACAGGTTGATAAAAATGAGCAAAACAAATCACAATCAGAACTTCCTTTTTTAATAGAAGGTTTACTCAACAAAGAAACCCTATTGGATTTCTTAAAACATTTTACCGTTTTTGAACGTACAAAAAAAGAGACTATTAAGAAAATTGCAGCCTATCATCAATACTATGCAGTTAATAAAGCAATTCAATCTACTTTAAGAGCATCTATACCCAAAGAACAACAGCAAATATTAATGGCTGCTGAACCAGAAATTCCTTATTTAACTGCAATTAATGGAGCAACACAAGGTGATAGGCGAGCGGGTGTAGTTTGGCATACGCAAGGCAGTGGCAAAAGTTTGAGTATGGTTTTTTATACAGGAAAATTAGTTTTGGCTCAAGAAATGAACAATCCTACTATTGTTGTTCTAACGGATAGAAATGACCTTGACCAACAATTGTTTGAAACTTTTAGTAATTGCAAACAACTAATCCGCCAAACACCAAAACAGGCAGAAAACCGCAAAGGATTAAGAAAATTATTGAAAGTAGCTTCGGGTGGTGTACTATTCACTACCATACAAAAATTTATGCCGGAAGAAAAGGGTGATACTTATCCAACATTGAGCGAACGGCACAATATAGTAGTAGTTGCCGATGAAGCACACCGCAGCCAATACGATTTTATTGATGGCTACGCTCGTCACATGCGAGATGCTTTGCCCAATGCTTCTTTTATTGGTTTCACAGGTACACCTATTGAAAAAGAAGATGCTAATACTCGTTCTGTTTTTGGCGATTATGTGCACGTTTACGATATTCAACAGGCTGTAGAAGATGGTGCAACCGTTCGTATTTATTACGAAAGTCGTTTGGCTAAAATAAATCTGGATGAAGAAGCACAAAAGGTAATGGACGAAAAAATTGATGATATTACCGAAAGTGAGGAACTTACCGAAAAACAAAAACATTTTGCAAAATGGACAAGCAAAGAAGCCATAGTTGGTAGTAAAGAGCGAATGGAACAAGTGTCTAAAGATTTAGTCCATCACTTTGAAGAACGCTCTAAGAGCCAAGATGGTAAAGGAATGATAGTATCCATGAGTCGCCGTATTGCTATTGCTTTGTACAATCAAATTGTAAAAATCCGCCCCAATTGGCACAATTCCGATGATAACAAAGGAACAATAAAAGTTATAATGACAGGTTCGGCAAGCGACCCTTTGGAATGGCAAGAACACATACGCAACAAAGCACGTCGAAAAGCAATTGGAGATAGACTAAAAGACCCTGCCGACCATTTGCAATTGGTTATAGTTAGAGATATGTGGCTAACAGGCTTTGACGCACCTTGTTTACACACCATGTACATTGATAAACCTATGAACGGGCATAACTTAATGCAAGCTATTGCACGTATAAATAGAGTTTTTAAAGATAAAAGTGGCGGTTTGGTAGTTGATTACATTGGTATTGCTCAAGATTTGAAAAAAGCAATTGCCACTTATACCGATGAAGGCGGAAAAGGAAAACCTACTTTTGAAATAGGCGAAGCTGTAGCAAAAATGCAGGAACTATACGAGGTAACTGTTGATATGTTCGATAAGTTTGATTACAAACGCTATTTTGAAATAGACACGAAAAGTAAATTAGATTTTATTCGTGATGCGATGGATTATATATTAGGTTTAGAAGATGGTAAAAATCGCTTCAAGCAAAATGTTATGCGACTATCTCAAGCATTTGGTTTGTGCGTGCCTCATCCTGAAACATATAAAATACGTGATGATTTAGGATTTTTTCAATCAGTAAAATCACTCATTGCAAAACTTTCTGACAAACAAAAAACAAAAAGTAATCAGGAAATAGAAACTGCCATACGTCAGATTGTATCTGATGCTTTAATTTCTGATGAGGTAATAGATGTATTTCAAGCAGCAGGTTTAGACAAACCAGAAATTTCAATTCTTTCAGATGACTTTATGGACGAGATAAAGAATATGAAACGTAAGAATTTAGCACTTGAATTATTGAAGAAACTGTTAAGTGACGAATTAAAAAAACGTGGAAAAACAAATATAACACAAAGTAAAAAGTTTTCTGAATTATTAGAAGAAGCCGTTCGACGTTATCAAAATGGGTTGATAACAACAGCACAAACCATTGAAGAACTCGCAAATTTAATAGGTGACATAAAAGAAGCCGACAAAAGAGGTGAAAAACTAAATTTGAACAACGACGAATTAGCTTTTTACGATGCACTGCACGTTAGCGATTTGGCTGAAAAAATTATGGGCGATACAACTTTACAAAACATTGCTCGTGAATTAGTAGATAGTTTACGAAAAAGCATTTCTATAGATTGGAATGTTAAAAAAAGTGTTCAGGCAGGTATTCGGGTAAGAATAAAACGATTACTACGAAAATATAAATATCCACCAGATGATGCACCAGCAGCTATTGAAGCCATAATGGAACAAACCCAAGCTTGGAGTAACGAATGGGCAAAAGGCAAATAAAAAAGAATGAAAAACGGGTGTAAACCATCAGAGAAGAAAAAAATAGAGACGTAATAGAAATCTTAAAGCTCATTTATGACAATATGAAACTTCTTTTACTGCATGAGTAACAGATTTATCAAAATGCTTTTTTATATGGAATATTATAAACAGTTACAAACAGAAGAATGGAAGAGTAAAAGAGAGGAGATTTTAAAAAGAGATAATAACTGCTGCCATAATTGTTCTAATGAAATATTTATTAAAAGCGATTTTGGTGAGACTGCTATTTTTGATTGTTTCTTAAATGATTTCAAAATATACGTTACTCAAATAACGCATACTGATATATTAATAAAAAAAGATAGAGGAATTAAAGACAAAAAAATATTCGTGTATTTTAATGGGAAAGGAATCTCTGAATTTGAAAACTTTAAAGCCATTAGAACTAAGCTGCCAACTGATATAGAAAAACCCCCTAGTAAAAGCAATAAGGAAATTCGGATGGAAACTATAAAACACGTATATAATGAATATCTTAAAGAATCTTCAGACAGAAACGCTTTAATAAAAAAAGTTGTCGATAGTATGAGTATATGGTTTTTTTTCGATGATAAACCTGAAATTAATTATAATGTCACAGAAAAAGAATTAGAAGAGTTGATAATTGATGATTTTAAACCAAAATCATTAAAAAAAAGGAGCAATGTAAAAGAAGAAAATCACACTTGGTTAGCTGTAAAAGACCTCCACATACACCATAAATATTATCAGGTAGATAAATTTGCTTGGGAATATCCAAATGATGCTTTAATCACATTATGTTGGGATTGTCATGAAAAACTACATAAAAATACTGAAATCGAAATAAGAGATATAAATAATAATTTAATAAGAAGAAGAACTGTCTGTTCTAGATGTTATGGTGCAGGCTATTTTCCTGAATATAATCATGTTCAAAATGGTGTTTGCTTTAAATGTGGAGGGTCAAGATTTGAGAATTAGTATTAAACTTAATTCCCCTATTAGTACTTGGCTTTGCCACGTCCTGATTATCCCGCACCAGGTGATAATTTAAATACTTTTAAAATTATACATCGTTAAAAACATGCTGAATTCAAGTCACAAATGCAATTTTTGGTTAAATAATAATTTATTCATGACAAATATAGGAGATTTAAAATTAAATCTTTTACGAGGTCTGCTATTTAATTTATCTTGAACACCTTTTAGATCTAGTTTTGAGAGCTTCCTAAAGTCAGAACCCTTTGGAAAGCACTGCATTACAAGTCCGTTCAAACTTTCATTAGAGCCTCTTTCCCATGAATGATATGGATGTGCAAAAAAAATAAGGAAAGAAGTTAATAGAGAAAAAATCATCTTTACTTTTGTTACTTTAAAAGGAAATAATATTGATAATTTCATTGCTGTCAGTCTGCCGGAATGAATAACTTATAAAATAGTTTTCATCAAATTTATAAACTCTTTTGTTACGATTTTTATGTGCTTATAGTTTTCCGATTTTTGGTTTGTTGGTTCTTCAAGGTATAATTTTCGGTTTATTTCAAGCATTATTGTTTGAACGTTTTTATTTTTGCCGTAATATTCCAAAGGTACTATTGAACCTTTATAAGGCTTGTTTACACCAAGGGAATATCCTTTTTTTGAAAAAAAATTAGTTGACACATCTATTAAGTGTTTTGGCGTGTGATAGCTGTCTGTGCCTATATTGAAATCAGGGCAATCGGATTGTTGGTCAAGGTCTCTTTTAAAAGGTTGATTTGGGAATGAATGGCAGTCGAGTATTAATGCTTTCCCGAATTTATGCAATTGTTTTTTTACTGCAATGTTTAATGTTTTGTGGTGTTGCCAATAATATTCATTTAAAATATGCTCTCTTAACTCAGCATTAATGAATCTTATAAGTTGCCCATCATCATTTCTTTCATATAGAACACCCATACCGAATTTAGCCATAACCTCCATGTTGTCATCAGGAAATCTTTCGGGGTCACAAAACACACGAGAGAATGAGGCTTTAACGGTAATATCATCTTCCGAAAAGAATAAATCATGTGTGTACCAATCTGTTAATTTTAGCATTTCGCTTTCTAACGATTGCCTTCTAACAATAAACCCCTTGTAAAGTGGTATTTTAGTGGATGAATGCGGTATGTGTAGTATTAATTTATTTAACAATTTTTGAGTTTAATGTGATTAACTGTGTTAATTATGTTAGGATACTAATTTAATTTGTGCAGAAAATTTAGGGCAAGGCAGAGTCTTTCTTTAATAGTCCCCCTTTAAATATAACAACTGTGCCTGAATTAATACCTAAAAGCAGCAGCCATTAACTCTTTTTCAGCTTTAGAAATACCAATTTCATTAGCAATGTTTATCCAATTACTCACAGCAGTTTTTACTTCTCGTAAAATATCATCCATTTGAGAGTTGCTCAATTTAAAATACTCCCCTACACTTTTCGCTAACTCAAGATCTAAGTCATTATTATATAGGTCAATGTTCAATGACAAGCCATCTTTGTCAATTGACGGATTTATGTCATAAGCAGGTGAAAGTCGCCATTGGTTGTTTTTTATAATAAAACCGTGGTTTCTGAGGTGGTCATCGGTATTTGATATTGCAATATTAAACACAATGCGTCGCCAAAGCTGATGGAGGTCTTTTTTTATTTCAGAACCTGAGAATTGTATAAATTCAGCAATCTCAAGGTATGAGGGACTTTCATCTCTAATAATATTTTCATTATTTCCGGTCATTGTCATAGCCGACGCAAAATGTATGCGGTCTCTGCCTGCACGGTCAAAACGTTTTGTGAAAAAAGTATGAAAACGCCCTGATACTTTCTGAATTTTACATTCAGCCATTTCTATTCCTGCATTTATTGCTAATTTATATGCCAAATATTCCCAAGCAGCTTTATCAATAATATCATTTTTTGAAGGAAATTTTGCAATCCAAAGATGATTATTTTCATCTAAGATATTTGCTTTTGGTCTTGCTCCGCCCAAAGACGAACCTGGAGCAAGTAGAATTGCCAACCATTTCTTTATTTCGGTGCTGTCTTTATCGGATTCTATTATGTTTGTCGCATATTGCAAATCCCGAACCGATGACCATGGCGGAATAGATGTGTTTTTATTGTCATCTAAGAAATTACCGTCTTTTTCTAATTTGAATCGCAAAGCTCCCATTCTGCTATTATCGTAAACAGCAAGCAAGAAATCTTTTTCGTGCAAAGTTTTAACAGCTTCATTATTTTCTTTTGCAATTTGTGCAGCTTTACGTTTCATTAAAGTTCTACCCCAAGTATCGGGCATTGAGTCTAAAAATATTCCAAAATTTTGTTTCTTATCCGGAAACTGCCTTCCAGAAAACCATGCAATATCAGGATCTAAAATAAATTGTTCTTTTGATTTTATCCAATCCTTATCGTATTCAAAACTAAAAGAGGTTTTCCCTTTTCTACCTTGAACGGTAAGGAAACCAATACATTTAGCTTCAGGCATGCCAAGCCAATTAGCATAAACCCAAATATGTGTCTTTTTTGCTGTCATAGTTGTTAATTTATTTAGCCTAGCAAATCCAAATCTTGTAATTTTCTTCCTAATTCATCATCAGCTGCCAATTTCAAAAAATCATCTTGCAAGCCCAAAACTCTCAACACATTAAAATAAGAGCCAAAAGCAACTTTCGGATTTCCTTTTTCTATTTCGTATAAAGTTCGACGTGTAATACTCGCGCGTTCAGAAACTTGCTCTGTTGTAAGCTTTCTTCTTTTACGAGCCAATTTAATATTCTCACCAACTTGGTCCAGTATTTTTTGATGCTTTGGAAATAGTATTTGTTTTTTAGAATCCATTTTATGTAATGTTTTACACAAATATACAAATTTTGAGTATAATAATGCTCTTATTTAAAATTTTATCCAAATTAATATTTATATCAATCGCTTCGTCTATTAGTTTCTCCTCAACAACATCCAAACATACTTGTCTTATTTGTTCGAATGCACAAGCATCAAGCACAGATAAGACAGTAATAATCTTCATCTAAATTCATTCCTCCAACAAATTGGTAATAATGCAGTTACGCATGATTGGTGATTCAAGAATTTTCAAAAAGCAAACACCCATATTTCAAATAATTATATTTGAGTCTCGATTCTCTGCTTGGCTTATATAAAACATTGCTAGATTTTATAAAACAAGATAAATTACCTGTTTATATATTGAATACTAAACTATTAACTAATAAAAAAAACATAATATCATTTAACAAGAGACTTCAAAATCAGCAATGTTTAACAATTATTTTAATACTCGTAATTTAGGTTTTATAAAATACGGTAAATCTTCTGTTTATATATTGATTAATAAGCTATTAGGCAATAATAAAATATGATTTAAAAACAAAAATTAATTGAAGCGTGTGGTTTACTTAAAGGTGTATTTAATGTTAAAAGTATTCAACAGATACAGGTATTTAAATACAAAAAAACATGTGTTTAAATACAAAACCACTGTATTAAAACAATATTTAACAAGATACTTCAAAATCAGCAA
>JAOZLS010000128.1:0-9723 GCA_029934705.1 Bacteroidales bacterium
GCCCCCTTAAAAGGGGGAATTAAGGCGTTTTGCTAAAATATAATATTACGAAATAAGTAAAACCTAATTATAAATGAAGAATAGAAGAAAAAAAACGATAATATAAAATCAATTCCCTTGCCTGTTGCAGGTGTTTTTACCTGCAACAGCTTTGGCAAAAGGAGCAATACAAAAGTTCAAATTTTGGTGTAAAATCTAAAATTAACCCTTAGCTATTAGCCCATAATTTCCCTGTCAATTCAATAATTTCGTCTAAATATCTATTGTCAAAATCTAATTTCTCTGCAATTTTCAGGCATAAATCATATTCTTTTTCATCAACATTGCCATCAACCATTGCAATATATACAGCATCAGTTAGTTGTGCTTCTCTTTCTTCATCGTTCTGAGGAATAATAAATTTTAAATTTTCAGCATTATCAATAGTTTCATCAACTTCCGATTTTAATAAACCGTAATCTTCTGCTCGTTCTGCTAAAAAAAGAGCTTCTTTTTTGTCTAAGTGACCATCGGCATACGCTACTGCTACTAAATTTTGGAAATGTTCTAGTCTAATTCTTCTTTCAGATTTCTCCATTTTATATATTGTTAAATTTTATAATTATTTTTTACTAATGTATAACTAATTTTAGGATATAGCTTACTGCTATTGTAATAATGCTTATAATTAAAGAATACTTCAAAATTAATGCCCCTTTTTTAAACTTGAAAATTATTTGTGTAAAAAATATTAATATTGTAAAAAGTATTGGCAAAAGGGCAGGGTAAAGTAATAAACTTTCGTATAAGTTTCCTCGTAATAGCTCAATTAATGCACGCTGAAAACCACAACCAGGACAATCATGTCCAGTTAAACTTTTAAAAACACAGGGAGATGAGTTTCTTTCAATAAAATTTATTATTTCTTCCATTATTTCTTCCTAAGTGATTTGACAAACTTATTTCTTTATTTTTAGAATATATAATTTATTCTTTATTAAATAACAATTTAGAATATACAATTTAAACTTTTTAAGTCCATAATTTATACGAAAAGGTGCAAAACAACTAATTCTGCAAAATCTGAGAATAAAAAAAAACTTATATCCAGTTAATTAATAAGTTGCTATGCACCTCTATTACTAATTTAACATTTTTCGGACTGGGTTCAACGATGCTTGGTTAAATAGTTGCATAATTAAATAATATCTAATCAGAAACAACCCTTTTTTATTAAAATAGTTTCATGAAATTCTGCCAAAAACACTAAAGGAGCTTGAAAACTGACTGTTAGCAAATTTTTGCAATGCATAAAAGTCCCCTTTAGGGGATTTAGGGGCGTTTTTACAAAGTTTTGTGTCAATCATTAAATAAAATTATAATTAAATTTGCAAATCACCCCTTAAATTTACAATTTTATAGCTTGATAATAAATTTACCCCTATGAATCAAAATAATGCAGGATATTTTCTTGAATCATTAATTAAGTTATTTACTAAAAAAGAATATCAAAATAAAATTAGCTTTTTAATTGATAGGCTTTCTTCGTTTAATTACGAAACTGATGCTATTTTTAATAAAAAAATAAAAAATTCGGCTGTTCTTGTTATAAATAATTTAATTTCGAAGGGAATATCTACTAGACCTTCGTTATATGTTGAGCAAACTATTTCGGATTACTATTTAAAAGCAAAAAAAAACATTGATTCTGGTGGTAATATTAGTTTCGAAATTTTAAAAGAAGATATTGAAGAAAATATAATTAGAGCATTACATATTATTAATGAAAAACCTCTGTTTACTAAAAATAAGAGTAAAAAGAAGAAAGAGCAATTCAAGCAAAAAATACTTTTTGAAGTAATAAAACAATCCATAGGTGAATATATTATTGCCGAATTTCAACCCAATAAAACATTTGAGGATATTTATTTAGGCTTTGTAGCAGACAATAAATATGAAACTGAACTATTTACGCTTGAAACTTCACCGTTTTTTAAGTCGAAAATAGATTTTGTACTTGAAATGCCTTATGTTCATAATCAAAAAAAAGGTTTATTAATTGATTTAGATGATGACGATAACTTACAAAACACCAACTATTTATTAATTGAAAGTAAGAAAGAATTTGCTCAAAGGTTAAACTACGAATACATTTATTTGAAAAATGGGCATTATGATGAAGCAGTACAATTTATTTTAAATTTTACATATAACGAATATTTTGATACGCTTAAAAAAAATTATACTACACCTTTATATACACGAACATCAGGAATTGATGCTTTGCAAGTAGCACTTGCACCTTTTGGCATTGCTAGAATTCAAAAAGTAATTTTAGAGTTTATTGTAGCACAAAAGCTAAATTTAAACTCAACTAAATGGAAAATAGCTGTTATTGAGCGAGATGTTGTTGCTGCTAATATTGCTTTAGAAGATTTAAAACAGCAATTTGCAAACCTTCATATTTTAATAGGTAAGCGTAATATACTGCCCGAAATAGAGCTTACAGTTTATAGAAATCCAAAGTTTAAAAATATAAAAACAGATAAACTTTTCAATTTTAATTTAAAGAAAATAAGCGAATTTGATAATAATGAAAAGTATGATTTACTAATTGATAATTCAATATTTCAAAATTTGAGTTTCGATGAAAAAACACCTTTCTCAAAGTCGGCATTTACCGTAAAAATAAGGTCTTCGAACTCTAATAATCCGGTACCTCCGTTAATGTTTGGTAATTTAATTGCCTACAAACCATTTTTAAAATTTGAAAAGAAGTCAAATAATGAAAAATTGATTGAATCAATGACTTATTTTTTGAGAAATATATTTAGAAAAAATGAGTTTATCTGTAATCAGGCAACAGTTATAAATAAGACATTGCAATTAAAATCTTTTTTAAATATAAGCCAACCTGCAACCGGAAAAACTTTTGCTTATGTTTATGCAGCACTAATGCAACCTGCATCATCGCTAGTTTGTGTGCCGAATGATAAACTTATAAAAGATGAGTTTTTAAATCTTAAAAGTAATCGGGTTGATAGAACTTTTTATATTTCTAATAAAGAAAATAGAATTTTAGGAAGACTAGAGGCATACAATAAATTATCAAAAGGACATTCGTTATTAACATTTATTTCGCCAGAAACCATTGCAACAGAGTGTTTTAACGATGCAATTCTTAAGTTTGAGCTAAATAAAGTAAGTTCAGGATATTTAATTATTGACGAGGCACAGGTATTGTCTCAAAATAATGTCGATTTCTCAACCGACTCAATACATATTTCAACATTAAAATATAATAATGCCAATAATGCTAAAATGCCCATTATTGCAATGACTTCTGATTATTCTATTGAAACAAAAAATAATATATGCGAAACTCTTGATATTAATGATGTTTTAGAATATAATCTAACAAATAGGGAAATTGATTATTCAGTAATAGATGTGTCGGATGGAGAAAGTTTTGTGAAAAATTACAGAACAGCATTAAAAAAATCTTTTAAGAGAAAAGAGTTTATGTTAATAGACTTTTTAAATAAAATTGATAATTTAGACTCTAAAATATTAATTGTTTGTCCTGATTTACATGCCGTAAATCAAGTAGAACAAGTGTTGAACAAAGAATTTAAGCAACTAGAAATTTTAAATTTCAATAAATTAAATCAATATTCAGAATTTGAGCAGGGAACAGCTAATATTCTTATTTCTGACCAATCTATAGGTTTAGGAACAGATTTAAAGATAACAGATAGAGTTATTTTATTTAATTTTACACCAAGTATTCAAAAATTACATCAATTAGCTGGTAGAGTAGGGCGTAAATCAAACAAAGCTCAGGTTACAATTTTATACGATAATTCAAAAACCGACCTCTATAACTATAACGAGACATCTACAATAGAAGGAAATATTGAAACAATGGAAGAAGTTGTTAAAATTTCTCCAGATAAAATACGAGCATTAAATAATATAAATAAGACTTTTAAAGGAAGACGAAAAGAAATTTCTATTTTAAATGAAATTTTAAGCAAAATTGAAAATAATAATAAGTCTCCATTCTCAATAATTGAAAGAGAAGTTGAGCAACAATTTGATATAAACATAATATTAAAAAAATACCCAGAGGAGGAGCCACGAAGAATAATTGTAACACAAAATGATAAAACTTATGGTTATATTACTCTAAATAATTCGGTAATTAATGTTTTATCAACCGATTTTGAGCTTAAACTCTCCAACGAAATAATGTTGTTTGTAAAAAATAAATTGCAAAACATTTATGGTTTAGAGATTAAAATAGACAATGAAATAACGCAATTTCCTAAAACAATAGAAGGTATTGAGGTAGAATTATCAAAACTAAAAAAAGGGAGCTCTACAGAAATAATATTTAATTTAGAAAATGGTGTTTTTGATAAAATATACAAACTTCTTGTTGATAATGGAAATCCTGATTTAAGAGAGAAAACATTATTAGAAATTTGGGATAATAACAACCACGACAATAATTTTATTGAAGAATTAGGTAAAATTGCTGATATTAATACAGTTACAGTAGATGTTGATGTTAAAGAGGAATTAATAAAATGGTTTTATAAATTTAGAAACTCAAACAGCACATTATTAGCACTATATAGGTTGAAAATGTTAAATATTATAGATAAATATTTAATAGATAAAAGTAATAATTCAGTAACAGTATATCTTAAATCTAATGTTGACACTTTATATAAAAAATCGTTATTAAACTATATTCAAAATCATACATCACATACTTATGTTGAAGAAGTAAACATCTTGTTGAAAAATTATATTGGAAAAACTACTATACAAAAGTATGTAAATTTCTTAATAAATTTTATATATGAAAACAATTTAAGCTCGAATGTAGTAGCACTTGATTCACCCGAGAATCTTGTTGAAGTACTTAATGATGAAAAATTAAAAGGCAAGAAACTTGATAAATTAATGAGTGAATTTTATGATAACTATTTTAAAAATAAATATTTTAATAAAATTGTAGAGCCAGATTTGTTTGCCGATATTGAAAATAATAAAAAAGGAAGTACTTTTATAACTCAAAAATATATTCGAGAAATAGGAATTTCAAAATTAAATAGAGAATATTTACTAAAAAGTACCGAAGAAGCTTTAAAATTAAATGAAGATAATTACACCTTAAAACTATTGAAATCTTATTGCTTGCTAGCCGAAAGTCCTACTAATATTGATGAGAGTATTGATGTGATAATTGAAGCATTTAATCAAGCAAAGAAAATAGAAAATTTGAATTATGAGCAGATAACAAGCATTAAATCAGAATTTTTAGATGAGCTTATAATAATAAACAAGAAACTGAAAAGCGAGTTAGAACCATTATTAAAAATATCTGACAGCCTTGCATGGATACAAGAGTTTAACGAAAAATTTAGTGAAGGATTAAACAAATATTTGAAAAATTAATACCCTAAAAATATGAACGAAAAAATTAATAAAGAGTTAGCAAATTTGCAAAATGAGTTGCAAACACTTGATAATGCTGTAAAGCAAATAAGTAAAGCCGAAAAAATATCTGCCGATATAATAAAAGCTATAACAGGGCTTAACGAAAAATATAAACAAAGTTTTGACAAGATATTTACCGAAACTCAAACCTTTTTTGAAAAGAAAAATAAGGAGAGTGAAAAGCAAATAACAGTTGTAATTAACGATTATAAAAAGCAAACTGAAGAAACTAAAAAAGTATTTGATAATTTGAAAGCTGAAAATATTAAAAATCAGCAAGAAAACGGAATTGAAATAGTAAAACTAATAGACTCTCATAAAATACAGCTAACAAAAGTTGATACTTTGCTTGAAAGTTATGTTGATTTAGCAAAATCAACATCAAAACTTTCAGACAAAATTGACGCAGTTGATTTTTCAGGGCAATTTAATAAATTGGCTGTAAATATTTCGGAGTTAAATATTGAAATAAGAACAGTAAAAGAAATTGTTGTAGATACTGTAAAAAATGAAACATTATCATTATTACAAAAACGATTAAGAAGAAATAATAGGAAAGTGAATTTTACTATGTATTTAATGATAGCATCATTTGCAGTTTTGGCAATAATGGCATATCAGTATGCTGTAACGGTCTATTTCCCTGAGCATAACTTATTAAAACAAATACTAAGTGAATAATTTATTTGATAATATTATAAACTGACAAAAAAAAGCGACTCAAAATTTTGAGTCGCTTTTTTTTTAGGTATTAAAAAGTTTAAGAGCTATAAATCGTTAATGTATTCGTCGAGCATAGTTATTCTTTTAGTTACAAATTTAATCATTAAATCAAGTTCCTCTTTATAATTATTGCTATCATAATACCATTTGTAATTAATGGGCCATTTCTCAAAATTTTCATCAATTCCTAACTTTATAATTTGATCGTTTTGGTTTACATGCCATTCAATGTTTTCAATAGAAACAATATTTAATTTTCTTAATTGTTGCCAACGTTCTTTTAGTTTTATGCTGTAACCTGTCTCTTTTATCTCAACTAGCCGCTTTAGTAAAATAGATTTTCTCCAGTTTAGTTCTTTTTCTCCCATATTTAACTCATTATCCCCATCTCTACCAAATGAGTGGTCGCAATCCCAAATACCAAACCTAAAAGGTGTTTGGGAATCGATTTTGTATAGATAGAAATTTTTCATTATGCCATCACCACCATTCGAGAACAATAATAAAATATGCCAGTCTATTACATTTTCAATATCTACCCAGTTTCCAATTTCTTTGGTAAATGTTATGTCGTTTGTGTAGAATAAAAATCTTTTAAATCTTTCAATATAATATGTTTTGTTATCAATATAAATTTTGGGGTACTTTTGATGATAATAGTTGAGGGAGTCTTGAACGTATTTTAACTTTTTTTCATAAAATATAGGAGGATCTTTAAAAAGCATTGAAAGTGTGTCGTCTTTGTTTATACCTAGCATGGATGCATTCATTTCCTCCATTATAATATATAATCCTTTGTAATTTCCATTTACGCTTAAGTTTGTGTATGTACATAGTGATGCCATGTTTTTATCTGACATCTGTTTAAATATATCGTAGGATATTTTATGTCGCATAAACGTTTTATCTATGTAACTCGCATTAATAATCCAATCATCATCTTTTGGGAGGTTTCCTAATGAAAATTTATAATCTAATTCTAGAGAAAATGAATGCTTGCCATATTTACTAGAACTTCCTCCTCTACACTTTATTTTTGCTGGTATTTCATGTTGTTTTCCTTCGCTTATGTATATAATTTTGCAAGCTTCTTTATTCTTCCATCCTATGGCATTGTCTTTTTCTATGTTTATTGATGGTAATTGTTTCTTGTTACAAGAAATATTGAATAATAGAAAAATGATATATATATATATTAAAATTTTAGATTTATACACAATGTGAAAGGTTAATCCTTTGATTAGTTGTAACTTGAGTGCTTTAGTGCTTAATAGTTATTTGTTATTTTATTTAGCAACAGTCTTTTTTATTTCCTTAGCCATTTTGTTAACGCTTCTCATAACTTCTTTTTCGTTAATATTTAAAAGAGTTTTATTTCTCATAACAACTTTACCATTAATAATAACATCTTTAACATCGGTTCCCGAAACAGAATATACAATTGTAGAATACACATTATACATAGGAGTCGTATTTGGCTTATTTGTGTCAATAATGATAATATCAGCTAGTTTTCCAACTTCAAGCGAGCCAATTTCTTTGTCTTTTTGCAAAACAGTAGCACCGCCAATAGTACTAGCCCTTACTACCTCTAGTGCTGTTAAAACAGTAGGACTCATTTTTGATAATTTATGAAGTAATGCCATAGTGTGCATTTCTTCAATTAAATTTAAGTTGTTATTACTCGCAACACCATCAGTTCCTATACCAACTTCGGCATTAGCAGTTAATAATTCAGGAATTGGGGCTACGCCACTCGATATTTTCATGTTACACTCTGGATTGTGTGCAATACCAACCTTTCTGTCAGCCATTATTTGAATATCCTCAGGAGTTAACCAAACGCAATGAGCTGCAATAGTTCTATCTGCTAAAACGCCTAAACTGTCCAGGTATCCAACAGGAGTTAAATTATATTGAGCCATAATTGTATCAAATTCCCATTTTGTTTCAGCAACATGTATGTGGTAAGGCACATCGTATTTTTTAGCCAAATTAAAAGCATTTACTAACAGGTCGCTAGAGCAGGTGTAAGGCGAATGAACAGCAACACCAACATCTATCAGCTCATCGTCTTTATATGTTGCCAAAAGACTTTCAATATAAGCCATTCCTTCCGCAGGAGTTTTAAAATTAGGAGTAGGAAAATCAATTAAACTTTCAGTAATAAGCCCTCGCATACCAATAAGTTTAGCAGCTTTAGCAACTTCGTCTTCAAAAAAGTACATATCGTTAAACATTGTAGTACCAGAATGTATCATTTCGATAATTGCAAGCTTAGTTCCCAGCGAAATAGCATCTTTATCAATAAATTTACCTTCTACAGGAAAAATGTAATCATGTAACCATTTGTGAAGAGTAATATCATCAGCAATACCTCTAAAGATTGTCATTGCCAAATGTGTATGAACATTAACCAATCCAGGCATTACAATGTTTCCTTCAGCATCAATAATTTGCTCAGCAGTATATTTTTGTAAAATAACGTCAGTATTTCCAATTTCAATAATTTTATTATCTAAAATAACAATTGCACCATTTTCTATAACGGTATTAGTAGAGTCAACAGTAACAATAGTACCATTCTTAATAATAATATCTGAATTATATGATTTTATATTGCAAAATTGTAAAGTAATTGATAGCATTATAGCTATAGTAAAAATAATTTTTCTCATAATTTAATAATTTGTGTACACTAAAAAAATTTAACAAAGATATGTAATTTAGACTAAATAAGCGTAATAAAAATATGCTTATCGGTAAAAATCACTAAGCTTTTTATAATAATTTTAAAATATAACAATTTACTAATATGTTTGGGGGTGTTTGTAAGTAAGCATTTTAACAAATCTGTTGTAATGTTCAAATTTCTTTGTATATTTACCAGTTCATTTTAAATAAAAAAAATATGTTAAAGACAATTAAAGAAACTGCTGAATTTTTAAAACAAAAAATAAATATTACACCTGAAATAGGAATTATATTAGGGAGTGGATTGGGAGGATTAGGTGATAAAATTGAAAATTCTCAATCTATTGCATATTCCGAAATACCAAATTTCCCAGTTTCAACTGTTGAAGGACATTCTGGCAAATTAATTTTTGGAACATTAGGAGGGAAAACTGTAGTTGCAATGCAAGGAAGGTTCCACTATTATGAAGGTTACTCAATGAAGGAAGTTACATTCCCAGTTAGAGTAATGCACTTTTTAGGAGTAAAAAATATGATAGTATCTAATGCAGCTGGTGGGCTTAATTTAAAATATAAAGCTGGCGATTTAATGATTATTAGTGATCATATAAATTATTTTCCGGAAAACCCATTAAGAGGGAAAAACTTTAAGGAACTAGGAGTACGTTTCCCCGATATGAGTAAAGTTTACGACGAAGAATTTGTAAAATATGCAGAGGAAATAGCAGAGGAAAATAATATAAAAGTTCAAAAAGGAATTTATATTGGAAGCACCGGTCCAACGCTTGAGACTCCCGCAGAATATACAATGTTTAG
>JAOZLS010000128.1:9733-10181 GCA_029934705.1 Bacteroidales bacterium
GTTTAGGAATTTAGGAGCAGATGCAACAGGAATGTCCACTGTTCCAGAGGTAATTGTAGCACACCATCAGGGAATGAGATGTTTTGGTATGTCGGTTATTACAAACGAAAGTAAGCCTGAAAATCCAGAAGAAGAAACAACACATGACGAAGTTCAGAATGTTGCAGGTGTAGCCGAGCCAAAAATGACATTGCTTATTGAAAACTTAATTAAGAAAATGTAATTTTAGAAATTATGTTCAATAAAAAAGCTTTATACAATTATGTATAAAGCTTTTTTTATGATATTAAATTGGTATTACATTCACTATTGCCTGTTGCAGGTGTTTTCACCTGAAACCAATATGATAACTTTCTGTTAATTTAAAATAAAATTTCTATTTAAAATATAAAGTAGTAGTTTTGGAATAATCTTTTTTTTAACTAAAAACAATATTACACATGAAACC
>JAOZLS010000457.1 GCA_029934705.1 Bacteroidales bacterium
ATAAAAATAAATTTTTATATGTGAGTTCTAATTCTATTGATGTTTTAGAGATTGAACCAGAAGCATTTATACAGGATATAAACTTGTTCTGGAATATGATTCACAAAGATGATTTTAAGCGTTTAGAGGCAGAGAATAATGCTGCCGATAAAAATAATAAGACTTTTACATCAGAAGTTCGGGTAATTACGCCCTCAAAAGCTTTAAAATGGATTGAGATATCTTCAGTTTTAAGTTCATTATCAGAAGATGGAAGTGAAATATGGAGTGGTTATATTTTAGATATAACAGAACGTAAAACTACAGAACAAGCATTAAAAGCAAGCGAATTACGTTATAAAGCTATATTTGAAAGTAACCAATCAGTTATGCTATTAATAAAGCCTGAAAATGGTAAAATAGTTGATGCAAATGAGGCTGCAAGTAATTTTTATGGTTATTCGGTAGATGAAATTAAGCAAATGAATATTTCTCAAATAAATATTTTATCGGATTCTGAAATTTATGATGAAATGCAGAATGCTAAAAATGCTAAACGTAATAAATTCATATTCAAACATAAATTGGCAAATGGTGAAATAAGAGATGTTGAAGTTTATAGTGGTAAAGTTACTTTCTCGGATAAAATCTTTATTTATTCAATTGTTTACGATATAACCGAAAGAAAAAAAATAGAACTTGCACTAAAAGCTAGTGAAACAAAATTAAGAAAAAGTAATAAAACAAAAGATAAATTTTTCTCAATATTAGCACATGATTTAAAAAGCCCATTTAACTCAATGCTAGGTTTTTCCACTATGCTAAATAATAATTTTGAAGAGTATGATGTAGAAAAACAAAAGAGATTTACCGGGTTTATACATCAAGGAATAGAACGCACATATAAATTGCTTGAAAATTTACTTACCTGGTCCCGCTCTCAGCGCGGAGTAATAGATTTTAATCCCGAAAATCTAAACTTATTTTTATTAATTAGTGAAGCCGTAGATTTATATAATCATTTAGTTGAAAAAAAAGCAATAAAATTGGTTAATACAGTAGATGAAAAAATTATAATTAATGCCGATAAAGATATGCTTTCGACAATTATTCGCAATTTATTGTCAAATGCAATAAAATTTACACCACGAGGAGGCAAAATAATAGTAAATGCAAAAAAAATAACAGAAAAAAATAGTCGAGCATTTATTAAAATCGCAGTAAAAGACACTGGAGTAGGAGTCTCAAAAGAAATTCAGTCTCAAATATTTGACATTAGTGACAATAAATCGACAAAAGGAACAGAAAATGAGGAAGGCACCGGGCTTGGCTTAATTATTTGTAAAGAATTTGTAGAAAAACATGGTGGTAAAATTTGGGTAGAAAGCAAACAAGCTAAAGGCAGTGATTTTATTTTTACTTTGTTAAATGATTTGTAAATATATATTATTGAGATAAATAAAAATACATTATTGAGACCACTCCGAGAAGTCAAAATTTGTTTAGGAATCGATCTGACGGCTTTGTTAATTAGCAGTAAATAAAACAGATAGATTTTTGCATTTTGCAAATACAGGCGTATGACCGGTTTTAGGAGCAGACTCAAGTCATGGGGCAATATTAATTACGTAAACAAGTTCAGCTAAGTCAATCACCTACGCCCTTTTCTTATATTTAACTACCGATAAGCCAAGCATAAGGCTAGCATAAATTGTTAAAGCAATAACTTCGTTTAAAATATCTTTAAAACCAGAGCCTTTTAGTAAAATCATTCTTACAATTTTCATAAAATATGCTACTGGGTTTAGGTAGTTTAGTTTTTGAGCCCAAATTGGCATAGTATCGGTAGGGGTAAAAAGTCCGCTCATAAGTATAAAAATCATATATAGGAAAAATGCTATAAACATAAGTTGTTGTTGCGTTTCCGATATTGTTGATAAAAATAAACCAAAGGATAACATTGTTACCAAATATATAATTGCTGTACCAAATACTAACCAAAGGCTACCTTCAAACGGAAGTTTAAACAAAAAATGTGCAATAGTTAAGCCCATTGCTAGTTCAAAAAGCCCAATTATTAAAAATGGAACAAGTTTTCCTATTAAAAATTCCGATTTTTTTATTGGTGTAACATTTATCTGCTCCACAGTTCCTATCTCTTTTTCTCTAACAAGGTTTAAACCAGTAAGAATCATGCCTATAATGGTAACCAATATAACTAAAATTCCCGACGACATGTATATTTTATAATCCAACCTAGGGTTGTACCAAAAAGAAGTTTCAATATTAATCATTTTATAATCAGCCAGTTCTGGATATACATTTCCTGAGTTCAGAATTATATTTTGGTTATAGTCTATAATAATTCTTTGGCAATATGCGTTTGTAATGCTCGCTTTTGTACCGTTTATAGCATTTAAAAGTAATTGTAGCTCCGAGCTGTTTTCTTTTACCAGCAGTTTTTCAAAACCTTGTGGTATTGTAAGAATTACATCGGCATTATCTTCCATCATTTTATTTTGTGCCTGCGAAATAGAAATTGAGTTTTCGACATTAAAAAATGGCGAAGCAGTAAATTTACTCTCTAAATTACGTGATGTTGTTGATAAATCGTTGTCAATAATTAATAAATTTATGCTTTTCATGTCTAAACTTGCTGCATAAACCAATATTAATAATTGAACTAACGGAACAACAATTATCATAGGTAACATGGTTTTGTTCCTAAATATTTGAGTAAATTCTTTTTGTATAATTATTATAATTGTCCTCATTATAAGTTTTTTATATATTTAAAATTATATATTAATAGTTTAAAATCCCCCTAACCCCTTTAAAAGGGGGAATTGATTTTATTATCGTTTCTTTTCTTCATTTATAATTAGGTTTTACTTATTTCGTAATATTATATTCTAGCAAAATGTCCTAATTCCCCCTTTTAAAGGGGGCTAGGGGGATTTCAACGAATAACCAAAGGCAAATTAATAATTTCATAAAATATATAAGTTTTCTGTTAATTGTTTTAAAATCCCAATTAAAATTCAATAGTTTTTTTCATTTAAAAATATTTTATATTCGTTTAAAATCCCCCTAACCCCCTTAAAAGGGGGAATTGTCACTCTGCCTCTTTCAGGTGTTTTCA
>JAOZLS010000129.1 GCA_029934705.1 Bacteroidales bacterium
TTCATTTTAGCATAACTAAAACACCTTACATTTTGCAAATACAAATATTGCTAACACAATGATAGTCAAAGACTATCAAAATAAAAAAGCATTACAACTAATTGGTTGTTAGTTTTTCAAAAAAAATCAGGATTATTTATAACTTTAAAAAATCATCTTCACGTAAATAGCTGTAAATCAACGAATAGCTTTATTACATCTAATTCATTCATAAACATATAAACCTTCTTAAATCGCTTAAAAACAGGCTTTTATTAGGTTCTTAATAAATTTTAGTATGTTCAGCCACTAAAACCAAGCATATATGCCTAATAATAAGGTAATACTGGGGAAAAACAGTCTTTTTTTGTTTAAAAATAAAAGGTGGATACCTGCAAACCATCTTAAGCATTTTCTTAGTCTGTTCTTTAATACTGTTATTTGTTATACAAAATTATACAAATACCTGTATCTGCCTTGAAAAAGAAGCAACAAGATTATAAAAAATCACAAAAGCACTCCTACATCTAAGACTTTAAAATTTTCACAATTTCGGGATTATCAAAATTATCAATCAAAATTTCTTTTACTCGATTTTGCCAAATATTAGCAAATTCAAGTTTTTCATCTTCAGAAGCCTGATTTTGCATTATCTTTTGTATCAGCATCATTTGTTTTGGGTGAGGAGGAACACTATTAGGATTATAAATTGTTTCGCAAGAAACTCCTGTGTCCAATCTTGTAAATTTAATTTCTCCCTTAATATTAGCATCAAAACTCATAAGCGAATGACGAGCAAAACTACCACCAATGCCTTTAAAACCACGAACCACAGTTGCCCCAGTAATATTTTCAATTACATTAGCAATAACGCCAGTTACACCGTTGGTTTCGTTATCGGCAAATTCAACTTTAACATTTCCTCGTTCAGCAATTTCATTTGGATATAAAAAAGACAAAGCCTTTAAACAGCTAAGGTATGCGCCTGCAACTGTTGCACAACTATGCCCTGCCGATTTTACAATGTCTAAATATGTAAATTCAATTTCGCCTTCGGAAAATGCACCTAGCAAAGTTGAAAGAGAATCTTTTAATTTTATAGTTTTTACCTTATTATAGAATTCTGGATATTGCATAATATTTATTTTAATTTATTAATTCGTAAAATTATTATAAATAACTTAGAATACAATAGTTCGCTAAACTTTGGCAAAATTGCAGTTTGCTTATTATTAATAACAATAATTAATTAAAATAAACTTTGCCAAAGTTCTGTTTTTATTTCATCTAAAAAATATAACGATATTGAAATACAAATATAGAAGAAATAATTTAGCACACAACTCCCATTGTCGTTTGATAATAAATAGAGTTTTTGCACTTTGTTATTATAGAAACCATATTATTATTGCTTGTTTTTGACTAAATATTATTGTATTTTTGTGGAACAGATACAAAGCCTGTATAGTTTTTTATACCGCTCTGCTTATAAAATTATGATTTCAGGGAAACTGAAATCATGTTAAAAAGTGAGTCGGCATATCTAAATTGTAGTATATAATTATTTACGCAATTTAGTATATATGCAGACTTTTATCATAAAAGCACAATATAAAAAAACCAAAGATGCAATTAATTGTAAAATTAGATATGTCAAATGCAAAAGCTCCTGCTTTATTAAATTACATAAAAACACTTGATTTTGTTTCTTTTGAAGATAAGTATATATTATCAAACATAGAAAAGCAAGCTGTTGATGAGGGAATTGAAGCCATTGACCAAGGGGAGTATTTAAAACATGAAGAGGTTATGGATAATATGAAAAACCGATATCCTAATTTATTTTAAATGACGTACAAAATAATTTGGTCTAAAACAGCAGAAATTGATTATATAAAAAACATTGATTTCTTACTTGAAAAATGGTATAAAAAACAAGTATTAAATTTCATTGATGACGTTAACACAAACTTAAATTTAATAAAAAACAATCCTGAAATTTTTGCTTTAACAGAATACCGTAATGTACGTTCTGTACTAATTGTAAAACAAATTAGATTATTTTACAGAATATCAAATAACAATACGATTGAACTCATTAGGTTTTGGAACAATTATCAAAACCCCGATAATTTAAGTCTATAATTTAGCACATAACTCCCATTGTCGTTTGATAATAAATAGAGTTTTTGTACTTTTATTATTATAAAATAATCAAAAAAAGAGCAACCATAAACTAATGATTGCTCTTTTCAAAATTAATTATTTGATTTTATGCAATTAATATTTCTAAATACTAATATCTAACTACTAAATACTTTTACTAAACGAATGCTTATTCTAGTTGTAATACCTGGTTACAACTGACCTTTAACTTCGTAAAGCAGAAATAAATTATTTTGTTATAGATTTTACTCCTGGAAGTTCTTTTCCTTCCATAAATTCGAGCATTGCTCCTCCGCCAGTGGATACATAACTTACTTTATCTTCAAAATGATATTTTTTAATGGCTGCAACAGAGTCGCCTCCTCCAACAAGAGTAAATGCTCCTTTACTTGTAGCTCTTACTAATGATTCTGCTATTTTTATTGTGCCTTCAGCAAACTTATCCATTTCAAAAACACCCATTGGACCATTCCATAGTATTATTTTAGATTTTTCGATAATCTCACTAAATATTTTTATAGTTTCAGCTCCAATATCTAAGCCCATCATACCGTCTTCTATTTCGTTTGATTTGCTTAATTTTGTATTTGCATCGGCTGCAAATTTATCGGCATTTAAACTATCAACAGGCAAAATTATTTTAACATTGCTCTTTTCTGCTGTTTTTAATAACTCTTTTGCTGTTTCTAAAAAGTCATCCTCTACAAGCGATGATCCCACTTTTCCGCCCTGTGCTTTAATAAAAGTAAACATCATTCCTCCACCAATTATTAAATTATCAACTTTTGAAAGTAATTCTTTAATTATAGTAATTTTAGACGATACTTTTGCTCCACCTATAATTGCTGTAAAAGGCTTTTCTTTAGACTCTACAACTTTTCCTAAATTTTTCAATTCAGCTTCCATCAAATAGCCAAACATTTTATTTTCGGGAAAGAAATCGGCAACTACCGAGGTTGATGCGTGAGCTCTGTGGGCTGCACCAAAAGCATCGTTTACATATACATCGCCTAATTCGGCTAATTTACTTGCAAATCCTTTATCACCTTTTTTTTCTTCTTCATAAAAACGTAAATTTTCTAAAAGAAGAATATCTCCATTTTGTAATTTAGCAACCTCTTGCTTAACTTTATCACCAATACAATCGTCAATAAATTTTATATCTTTTCCTATTAGTTTTGAAACTTCAGAAACAATGTGTTTTAATGAAAATTTGTCTTCACGCCCTTTTGGTCTTCCAAAATGAGACATTATTATTACTGCTCCCGATTCTGCAATTTTTTTTATTGTAGGAACAACAGCTTTAATTCTTGTATTATCGGTAACATTAAAATCACTATCTAATGGTACATTAAAATCGACTCTAACTAAGGCTTTTTTGCCTGTAAAATCATAATTTTCAATTGTTTTCATATTATATATTTTTATATATTTTGTATTTTATCTACATGCTCAAAAAGTTCTGGAAAGAATTTATGAGTAGAAACAGCTAAATTAGACATAAATAATTTAATTGAGATAGCTAATAATATAATTCCAAAAACTTTTCTTAAAATAGCCACTCCCGATGCTCCTAAAATTCTTGACAAAAAAGTTGTTGAACGCAACACAAAATATACAACAATTATATTTAAAACTAAAGCAATTGCAATATTTTCAATATAATATTCAGCCTTTAGCGAAAGTAAAGACGTTATTGAACCTGCTCCAGCAATTAATGGAAATGCCAGAGGAACAATTGATGCTCCATCGGGAGTTTCACCCTTGAACAATTCAATTCCAAGAATCATTTCTAAAGCCAAAAAGAACAAAATAAATGAACCTGCAATAGCAAATGATGACAAATCAACGCCAAATAAATTTAAAAGGGCTTCACCTGTAAATAGAAACAATAATAATATTCCTAATGAAACTAAAGTAGCCTTGCCGGACTCTACTTTTACTCCTCTCTCCTTAATATCCAGTATAATAGGTATTGAACCTACTATATCAATTACTGCAAATAATACCATAAATGCAGAAAAAATTTGTATGAAATCTATGTGCATAACAAACGATTTTTAATTATATTTTTAAAAATGCAAATGTCAAAATGTTTTCCTTTTTTACAAGAGTTTTAGGTCTTTTTTTTTAATGATTTTAATCAATATTTTACATTATTATATAATAAATTAAAACACAACAACTTAACAACAGAAGGCACGCTTTTTGTACAATACATATATGTTAAGTAGATATTACATTAATTTAGTTTTATAAATTAAAATAATTGTTACTTTTGCTTTTATATTTAATTATTATGAAACGAACATAAGAAAACACTTCATAAAACTGGACATTTTTCAAGTAAGTTCCATACAATCATAAAAAAGAAACATGAAAAAGGATTTATTTTTTTCTATTTTAATAGCTCTTATTTTAGTTACTCAAATAGATTTGCTCTGTAAACACAATGCCAACTCCCAAACAAGTATAGAAACATCTGTTAATATAACTTCTCAAACAAGTGGAGACGCTCCCCAAACGGTTACAAAAAAAAGAGAAATGTTTGGTCTTAATATATCAGATTTCAATATTAAATCGGGCGAAATAACTGCTGGAATGTTTATTGGTAATTTATTTGCCAATAATAATATTTCATCAAAAAAAGCTACAGAAATTCTACAAAAATCTAAAGGTATTTTTGATGTTAGAAAAGTTAGGCGAGGACAAAAATATCATATTTTTTATGACAAAAATAAAACCGATGTAGTAGATTATATTATTTATGAAAAGAATAAAACAGATTATGTAGTTTTTAATTTTAAAGATAGCTTAAATGTTACTTCAAAAAAGAAAACAGTAACAACCAGAGTGATAAGTAGAAATGGCGTAATTAATTCGTCCCTATGGGTTGCTATGTCTGACGCAGGAATTGACCCTTTACTTTCCAATGACTTATCGGAAATTTATGCTTGGTCAATTGATTTTTTTGGTTTACAAAAGAAAGATGAATTTAAAGTAATTTATGAAGAACGATTTGTTGATGGGAAATATATTGGAACAGGTAAAATAATTTCGGCTTTTTTTAAACATAATGGTTCCGAAATATATGCAATTCCTTTTGTGCAAGATAGCACTTTAAGTTTTTATAATTTAGACGGACAAAGTTTGAAGAAAGAATTTTTAAAAGCACCTTTGAAATTTTCAAGAATAAGCTCTCATTTTTCAAATGCAAGACGACACCCAATTCTTAAAATTGTAAGACCCCACCACGGAATTGATTATGCAGCACCAATGGGAACACCTGTTTTTGCACTAGGAGACGGAACTGTAATACACGCCGCCTATACTGGAGGTGCAGGACATTATATAAAAATTAAGCATAATGGAGTTTACACTACAGGATATATGCACCTGAAAGGTTATGCCAAAGGAATTAGCCAAGGGGTAAGAGTTGCACAGGGACAACTAATTGGGTATGTAGGAAGTACAGGACTTTCGACAGGAGCTCATTTAGATTTTAGAGTTTGGAAAAACGGACAAGCAATAAACCCTTTAAAAGTAGATGCACCACCTGTTGAACCAATAAAACCTGAAAATTTAGAAACTTTTAAGAAAGCTGTTATAAAATATAAAACACAGCTAAATAAAATATACTCGACTAAAATAGCAAGCATAAAATAGTGATTTTTGGATTGAATGAGATTGACTTAGGTTGAAGAAGATTGAAAAAGATTGACTTGGATTGATTTTTATATATTAGAAAAAACTTGCTTAAAAAAACAACATTTCATAACATAATACATAAAATGCAGCAATATTTAGATTTATTAAGCCACGTTTTAAAAAACGGAACAAAAAAAGAAGACCGTACAGGAACAGGAACAATTAGTACCTTTGGTTATCAAATGCGTTTTGATTTACAAAAAGGTTTTCCGTTAGTTACAACAAAAAAGATGCACTTAAAATCCATAATTCACGAATTATTATGGTTTATTGCAGGCGATACAAATGTAAAATACTTACAAGAAAATGGTGTTAGAATTTGGAACGAATGGGCAGACCCAAATGGAGAACTAGGCAGAATATACGGATATCAATGGCGTTCGTGGACTAGTGAAAATGGGAACATTGATCAACTAAAGAAAGTTATAGAAGATTTAAAGAAAAATCCGGATTCACGCCGGCATATTGTAAGTGCATGGAATGTTGGAGATTTAGACAAAATGAATTTACCACCTTGTCATATTTTATTTCAGTTTTATGTAGCAGACGGTAAATTATCGTGCCAGCTTTACCAACGAAGTGCCGATATATTTTTAGGAGTACCTTTTAACATAGCCTCTTATGCAATATTTTTAATGATGGTAGCAAGAGAAACAGGTTACGAACCTGGCGAATTTATTCATACTTTAGGCGATGCACACATATACACAAACCATATTGAACAAGTTGAGTTGCAATTATCGAGAGAGCCGTTAGTGCTTCCTAAAATGGTTTTAAACCCAAATGTAAAAAACATTTTCGATTTTACATATAACGATTTTACATTAGAAGACTATAAATCGCATGCACATATAAAAGGTAAAATTTCAGTTTAATAATTTTTAATAACCATGAGTTTATTTCTTATTGCACTTGCACCTATTTTAGCAATAGCACTGTTTATTTATTATAAAGATAAGCATGAAAAAGAACCAATAAAAATACTTTTATTAGCTTTTGGTTTAGGAATATTTTCAGCACTACCCGTAATTTTTGTCGAAAACTATTTATCACGAAAAGGAGCCTCAACTTTTATATCGATATACCAAAATGCAGCTTGGGATGCTTTTGTTGTAGCAGCTTTTACCGAAGAATTTTTCAAATTTTTATTACTAATGCTCGTTATTTGGCCAAATAAAAATTTTAACGAAAAATTTGACGGTATTGTCTATGCAACAATGGTTTCGTTAGGATTTGCTGCTTTAGAAAACATATTATATGTTAAAAATGGAGGAGTTGATGTTGGCGTAATACGTGCATTTACAGCAGTTCCTCTTCATGCAGTTTGTGGAATTAGCATGGGCTTTTTCATTGGTTTTGCTAAATTCTCGAAAAACAAGGCAGATAAAATTTTATTGATAATAACAGGGCTTGTTGTCGCAATTTTAATTCACGGAGTTTATGATTTTATTTTAATGGCTAGAAATCAAGTACTACTGCTAGTTTTTGTCCCTTATATTTTTATAATTCTATATATTGCATATAAAAAAATAAACATACACTCAGAAAACTCGAGATTCAATAATAATAATAATAATTCTTCAATATAATAAAAATGACAATTTCAATTATAGTAGCACTTGCCGAAAACAATGTAATAGGAAACAATAATGATTTAATATGGCACATTTCGGATGATTTAAAAAGATTTAAGAAACTTACAAGCCATAAACCAATTATTATGGGACGAAAAACTTACGAATCGTTACCATTTAAGCCATTGCCTAACAGAAAGAATATTGTTATTACTAAAAACAAGAATTTAGTATTAGAGGGTGCAATTGTTGTAAACTCTCCAGACGAAGCATTAAAAATAATTAAATTTGAAGAAGAAGTATTTATTTGTGGTGGTTCCGAAATTTATAAGCATTTTTTACCTAAAGCCGATAAATTATATTTAACAAAAGTTTATAACGAATTTGAAGGCGATACATTTTTTCCAAAGATTAATTATGACAGATGGAAAACATTTAATAGCTCAGGTGAATTATTTGATGAAAAATCTAAATTAAAATATTGTTTTTCAGATTATGAATTGGTGTAGAGTTGATAATGGATAATTATTTTAAAATGTTGATTTTCAAGACTTTCGCTAATTTTCAATCTTCTTCAATCTATTTTCGATCTTCTTTATTTATTCAATCTGCTTCAATCCTATTTATACAAAAAAAGAAACCACTAAACAGCAGCTTCTTTTTTTAATATATTAAGTTTAATAATTAAACTAAACCTTGAGCAAGCATAGCTTCGGCAACTTTTACGAAACCTGCAATGTTTGCACCTTTAACATAATCGATAAAACCGTCGCTTTGAGTTCCATATTTTACACAAGCATCATGAATATCTTTCATAATCGTATGTAATTTCTCGTCAACTTCTTCGGCTTTCCAGCTATATCTCATTGAGTTTTGGCTCATTTCTAAACCAGAGACAGCAACTCCACCAGCATTAGATGCTTTACCTGGAGAGAATAATATTTTTGCTTCAAAGAATGCTTCAATAGCTTCAGGAGTACAAGGCATATTTGCACCTTCTCCAACACACATAGCTCCGTTTTCAACTAGAGTCTTAGCATCGTCGCCATTAAGTTCATTTTGTGTAGCACAAGGAAGAGCAATATCAACTTTTTGTTCCCACGGTCTTTTACCTGCAAAAAATTTAGCACCAGGAAATTCGTCAGCATAAGGAGAAACTATATCATTATTAGTAGCTCTTAATTCTAACATGTACTCTATTTTGTCTCCTGAAATACCATCAGCATCATAAACATAACCATCAGGTCCTGATATTGTAACCACTTTACCACCTAACTCAGTAACTTTTATTGCAGCTCCCCAAGCAACGTTTCCGAAACCTGATATTGCAACAGTTTTACCTTTAAAACTTTCGCCTTTTGTAGCAAGCATTTCCTGAGCAAAATAAACATTACCAAAACCAGTAGCTTCTGGTCGAACAAGGCTTCCACCCCACTCTCTTCCTTTACCAGTTAAAACTCCAGTAAATTCATTTCTCAATTTTTTGTACTGCCCAAACATGAAACCAATCTCACGTCCGCCTACTCCAATATCTCCTGCAGGAATATCAGTGTTAGGTCCAATATGACGAGCTAATTCAGACATAAAACTTTGGCAAAATCTCATAACTTCGTTATCCGATTTTCCTTTAGGATCAAAGTCTGAACCACCTTTACCACCACCCATAGGTAATGTTGTCAAACTGTTTTTCAAGATTTGCTCAAAACCTAAAAATTTAAGAATACTTAAATTTACACTAGGGTGAAAACGTAAGCCACCTTTATAAGGTCCAATTGCACTATTAAATTCAATTCGGTAACCTCTATTGACATGAACTTCTCCATTGTCTCCTGACCAAGGCACTCTGAACATAATAGTTCTTTCAGGCTCTGTTAATCGCTCTAAAATCTTAGCTTCTTTGTATTTAGGATGCTCTTCAATAAAAGGAATTATTGTTTCTACAACCTCGTGTACTGCTTGGTGAAATTCTTTTTCACCTGGATTCCTGGCTATTATGCCATCCATAAATTTATTTACTTGTTCAACCATAGCTGAAAATTTGTGTAATTAAAAAGTTTGTTACTTTATTTTAATATTTAATAAATTTCTTACACAAATGTATATCTTTTTTTTATATGTCAAATAAAAAATGCAATTATTTTAAAGCTTATTATCAACATGATAATAAACACATTAGTCAATAATAAAAAATGTTAGACAGCATCTTATGATAAATATCAGATTTTTAAAGGGTCGTAAATGCGTTTTTTTAGTATCTGATATATATCATTTATTATTTCAAATATTATACTGAATTTTGTGATTGAAACAAAACTTATGAGATGAGCAGAACAATTATTACTTCAAACTTTATTGAAAAAGATATTGAATTAGCTAAATTCTTTGATATATCTAATGAATTGACAGACATGATAAATAGAAAGACCTGTAAAACAGACCTTTCAAAAGTTTTTTTAAAGCTTTTATTTACTGCCGAAGATTATTTCTTAAATCTTGAGATACTTTTAAATAAACACTCGTACCCAAAATTAGCAAAGCAGAAAAATTTTCATCAAGTATTTTTCAACAATGTTAAAGCTATTCAAAAAGAATATACTGAAGGTAACGAAAATTGCTGTGTTAAAATAAATACTTTTTTAAAAGATTGGCTAAATGAATATAATTCTTTTTACAAAAAAGATTGTATTACATTTATAAAAAACAAAGAATTAGTTACTTAACAATTCATAATATTTATAAAATTCT
>JAOZLS010000130.1 GCA_029934705.1 Bacteroidales bacterium
TTTGTATTGAGGTTTGTATTGAGGTTTGTATATTGTATTGAGGTTTAGATTTGTTTTGTGTTTTGATATTAGTGCATAAATAACTATTAATGCAAGAAAAATAAATAACAACACTGTTATTGATGTCAAATATAGCTGTCTTGTTTTGGTTTCAATTATATTTTCTTTATCTGACAAGTTTCCTTCTTGCTGAATTATTTTTACTTTTTGTTTATTACTTTCTGAAAGTATTTTTTTTAATTGATTAGTTCTATCTTCAATTTCTATTTCTTTTTCAAGTATTTGTGCTTTTTGACTTAAGAGTTTTATTTCTTGTTCATTTATTTGTGATAATTTAAGTGAAAGTATTTCACGCTGAACTTTAATACTATCAACTAAGTACCTTAAATTTCCTTCGCTTAACGAAATTTTATCGAGTAATATTGTTATATCAAAATATAAGCTATCAGCATAAAGACGTAAATTTTGTATTTCGGCAGATTTATTAGCTATTGTTATTTTTTGATTTTCAATTTCATCTTTTTTCTTTTCCAATTGCCTTCTCATATCATGATAAAGCTCTCTAATATCAACTTCTTCACCTCCTATAAGTAATAATTCAGGATTTATTGTTAAGTTCTCTATTATTATATTTGCCTTATTTATTTGAAAACTAACATTTGAATTAATTTCATTATAAAAAATATTTAACATTATATACTTAGAGTCAAGTGATTGTTCTGAAACCAATAATATTTGCTTATTTTGAATTTTTTTCCAGACACTTGAAATTTGTTCTCCATAGGATTTGTCGATATACAGTAACTGAATATCTTCAATTTCATTAATATTTTTAATGAAAGACAATTCTACTTTTTTATCCTTTATTGTATTTGTAGCAACTATTTTTTTTAGCTCATGAAATGTTTCTAAATCGTTTCCTAAAAAACTTATCTTATAAGATTTAAGTGTTTTTTCATTTGGATGCCCAATTTTTTGTGCAAACTGGTATATTAATACTGCCTTTGATGTTTCATAGCTAATTTGAGACATAGCTGTTTTTACAGACATAAAAACGATTAACATTACCAATTTTAGAATTATTTTCATCTGCTTATAAATTATTTAAAAGATTTGATGTGACACCTGCATACAGTCTTTTTATTACTAATTTTGTGTAATTCATTTAGTTCTTTTTAAATTAACTTCTAAACCTATTTGCATTAAAAACCCGTGCTGAGGTATTGTTGGCAAATATACATAACTATCTAAAATTCCAGATTGTAAATATTTAGAATTAAAAACATTATTAATTTTCACATAAAACATAGTGTTTTTTACTATATCTCTCACGTTTACATTCAAATCAACATTAAAAAAACCATATTGTTTTCCAGATGGAAATTCAACCAAATTATTATTATTTATTTTACCAATGTATTTTAATCTCGTAGAAATATTTACATTTTTAAAAACATTTATATATGTCATATTCAACCATATTTTATGGGTTGAAATATTAGCAACCTGCTCTATAACATCATCTATTATAGAAGAACCTCCAACATAAGAATATGAAAGTGATGTGAATATTTTTTTTGATAGATTCATATCTGTACTAAGGTTTACTCCATACATCTGTTTATTTCCTATGTTTTCATTTCTTATTCCGTTAGAATATACGGGATTAGTCTCTGTACTAAAATATTTATTATAAATAGAATCACTGAAAACATTTCGCTCTATCAAATTTGTTAAAAAACTATGATAAACTGAAAAATGAAAATTATAACTATCATTAAAATTATGATGTGCAATAACTTCAAAAGTTTTTACCTTCTGGTTTTTCAACTTCCACCCATCTATACTTTGCTGTATTTCGCTCATTGAAAGCATTACTGCATTTGTGCTACCAAACTGCTCATACTCATAAAATAAAGAAGGCGCTTGAAAAGCTGAGCCATATAAAAATTTAAAAACTGTTTTTTTGAATGGATTATATATAACACTAACTCTCGGGTTAAAGGTTTCTTTATTTCTTAAGGAATAATCAATTCTACCACCCATAATAACATCTAGTTTCTTAAATGGGCTATATTTTATTTGTGCAAAGCCTGCAATTCGTTGCTCATTAATAGTTAATTCTCTATTTATTATTTCAGCATTTTCGCCTTCATATTTTAGCGAGCTACCAAAAACTTGATCGTTGGCATAAGGTGGAATACTATTTGTGTACTCATAATCAATACCAGACAGCATCATTAAATTGCTAAATACAAACCAATTATATACAGCAGATGCTCTAATACTATTGTCTATTCCTGTCATATATTGACTAAATGAATCTGAAAACTCGTAAGCCTCCTTCCATTTATTAAATTGAGTTTCAGGGTTTATTGAAAAATTATTATATAAAATATTTGCAGTAAAAATATTCTTATTTTTAAACTCTTTTTCGTAATTTAACCATAAAACATTATTTACAGATGCCCATTTATTTTCTCTATTATAAATATAATTTTGAGGTTTCATTCCTAACGCATTGCCTTCGTCAAAACTTTGCCTAAAATAATTAAAGGAGAAGTTTTTATACGCTGTTTTAAAAAACAAAGTATGATCATTTATCGGTTGCTCAAAGTCATTTGTAAATGGTAAAGAATATTGTTTTATATTATCATAAACACTGTCTCTACCTATAAAGTTCGGACCATCGGACTGTAATAAGCTAGCAGTAAAAAGGAAACTAACTTCATTTTTCATCATAAAACTTGCTACTATTTCGGTATTTAAGGTATTAAGACTACCGTAGTCAGAATTAACCGATATATTAATTTTATCTTTTACCGTTTTGGTAACAATATTTATTATTCCTGAAAAAGCATCGGCTCCGTATATGGCTGAAGTTGGTCCGAAGATTATTTCTACACGCTCGGCAAAATTTAACGATATTGAATTACCTATCGATAAAAATGTTCCACTTGCTGGGTTAATTTTTTGTCCATCAATTAATACTAAAAATCTATCATTCCCGGTAATTCCTCTAATTGTGTATAATTCTCCATAACCTCTGGCATTATCTATAACATCAATTCCTATAACATTTTTTAAAATATCAGATAAATCTCTATAATTATTATTACATATTTGCTCTTTTGTAATTATAATTACAGAAGCAGGGGCTTTGTTTATAGGTTCCTCATATATACTAACTCCTGAAACCTTCATGTTTAGAATATTTTCAAGAGACAATGCCGCTAAACTATCATAATTTATGCTGTCTTTTTGAGCAACCACAACATTATTTAATAACAATAATATAAAACAAGAAAGTAAAGAATTATATAAGCGGTGCATAGATAGTTGTTATTTACATGAAGGTTTTAGATTAGTTCTTTCAAAAATATGACTTTTATAGTTTTAAAAAAAATAAATAATTAATTAAATTAACAATTGTTCATATTTAATAATTAGAATCGTTAAAAAATATTTATAAAAAAAGCCTGTTTCTAAATTATGAAGAAACAGGCTATTTAATATTTTACATTTCTAATGTTGTATATATTCAATTGCATTAAGAGCTGCAATTGTTGCATCAGAAACAGCTGTGGTTATTTGCCTGTATCGTTTTTCTATTACATCGCCTGCTGCAAAAACACCAGGAATATTTGTCATTAACTTTTCATCAACATTAATTTCGCCTCTATTATTTGTAGTTATTTCATTTTTAAAAAACTCACTTTGAGGAACGTAGCCAATAAAAATAAAAACACCGTCTATTTTTTTTGTTGATTCTTCATTTGTTTTCAAATTCTTTACTGTAACTTCTTTTAAAGCTGCATCGCCATAAAAACCAGTTATCGTGGAATTTAATATAAAGTCAATCTTAGAATTTCTCTTTGCTTCTTCAATAGCATGATTACTTGCTTGAAAATAATCGAATTCATGAATAATTGTAACTTTACTTGCATATTGTGTTAGTGAAACAGCTTCTTCTAAAGCAGAATTTCCACCTCCTACAACAAATATTTCTTTGTCTTGAAAAAAGTCTCCATCGCAAGTTGCACAATAAGACACGCCCTTTCCTGCAAAATCAGTTTCTCCTATAACATAGAGTTCTCGTGGCTTACCACCAGTTGCAATAATTATTGACTTTGCACTATAAGTATCTTTAGAATTTACTTCGGCAGTTTTAACATCACCTTCTAATGAAATTTTTGTAAGCTTTACTCTGGATAAAATTTTACAACCAAACGATTTTGCTTGTTTTTCCATAGTTCGAGATAATTTATATCCACTGATACTCTCAAATCCAGGATAATTTGCAATTTCGTGAGTAAGAACCATTTGTCCTCCAGAACTTCCTTGATTAATGATTAAAACGTTTACTTTTGCTCGAGAAAGGTAAATTCCTGCGGTTAGCCCTGCTGGTCCGCCTCCAATTATTATTACATCGTAATTATTTTCCATAATATTTTATATTATACAATAAAAGCCGCTATATAAGAAAAATAGCGACTTTAAAATTTATTTTTCAGAATTATTTACCAAACTGTTCGTTTAAAATTTCTGTAATTTGGTCTCTATCTTGAATACTTGTTGTTGCTTTTACAACTTTACCATTTTTGTAATATATTGTAAAAGGAAGTCCCATAAAACTAGCACACTCTGGTAAATTTCTAATTACCTGTGCTTCTGGAGCATCAAAAAGCATATCGTAAAATTTCACATTTTTATACTCGCCTTCTAAATCTTCCATTTCTTCATATACTGGCACACACATTGGTCCCATACGTCCGCAACAAATCATAATATTTTCTTCATTTTGCAAAATATCATTATATTGAGCTTCTGAAATTACGTGTTTTAAATTTGTGTCTAATGTACTCATTCTTGTTAAAATTTTAATTTAAGATTTAAGACTGCAAAAATACAAAAAATTAAAAATAAATACTGTTTTTTTTGAAAAGAATATTAAATTTATGACATAAAAATTGAAAAACATTCAATAATATGATTATTTAACTATGTGAAAGTGGGAAATAATGTGATAAATACATATTCTTAAAATATTTATTAGTTGAATAACAAAAATATAATTTAAAAATACAAATATGGGAAAGATAATTAAAATTAGATGTGAGAATACAGATATTGAAAAGGAATATCCATTAGGGACGAGCCTAAACGATATATTAGAAGATCAAAAGGTAAAACTAGACTATCCTGTTTTAGCTGCAATAGTAAATAATGAAGTTGAAGAACTATCTTATGAAATTTTTAAAGCAAAAACAGTTAAGTTTATAGATATTACACATAAAGATGGTATGAGAATGTATATTCGCTCTCTATATTTTGTTTTTATGAAAGCAGCTTACGAACTTTTTCCAGATGCAGAAGTCCGCATAGATCACTCTGTTTCTAAAGGCTATTATTGCGAAATAATAGGTGAGGGAATAGAGCATAACATTCAACTAATTTCTGATATTGAAAATAGAATGCGTAAAATTGTTGACGCTGACATTCCCTTTTTAAGACGAGATATTTTAAACACAAAGGCAATAGATATTTTTGAAAAGAAGGGTTATCATGATAAAGTTTGCTTATTTAAACAAAGTCCATCTTTATATACCTCTATTTATTCGCTTAATGGCTTAGACGATTATTTTTATGGATATTTAGTTCCTTCAACCAAACATCTATTTAATTTTGATTTAGTACCTATATATAAAGCAATGCTTTTGAGAGTACCTAGCCCTAAAAACCCAGAAAACTTGCGACCTATTGTAATGCAAGACAAAATGTTTGAAGTACTTGAAGAACACAAAGAATGGGTTCGCATATTAAAAACAACGAGTGTTGGAAGAGTTAATGAGCAAGTAATTGACGGAAAAGAAGGGGATCTTATAAAAGTAGCAGAAGCTCTACAAGAAAAGAAAATAGCTATAATTGCCGAAAATGTTAAAGCAAATAAAAATGTTAAACTAATTTTGGTTTCTGGTCCATCATCTTCAGGGAAAACAACATTTTCAAAAAGATTAGCAGTTCAATTACGTGTTGTAGGATTAAAGCCCGTAATGCTATCTATTGATAATTATTTTGTTGACAGGGATAAAACTCCTAAAGACGAATTTGGTGAATATGATTTTGAAGCCCTAGAAGCTATTGATATGACACTGTTCAACAAAAATATTAATGATTTAAAAGAAGGAAAAAAAATATCACTTCCTAAATTTGATTTTACTGAAGGAAAAAAATATTTTGATGGCGAAACTCTTAAAATTGATGATGAAACTATAGTTATTGCAGAAGGAATTCATGCACTAAACCCTAAACTTACATCGGAAGTTGATGAAGATATTAAATTTAAAATTTACATTTCGGCATTAACCCAAATTGGAATTGACGGACACAATAGAATTCCTACAACAGACAATAGACTTGTAAGAAGAATTATTAGAGATAATAAATATAGAGGATATACAGCCCTTGATACTTTAAGAAGATGGGATAGTGTACGAAGAGGCGAAGGCATAAACATTTTCCCTTATCAGGAAGAGGCAGATGTTATGTTTAATTCGGCATTATTATACGAACTTGGTGTACTAAAAAAGTATGCAGTACCTTTATTAAAAGAGATTTGGCAAATTGAACCAGAATTCGCTGAAGCACAAAGGCTATTAAAACTTCTTTCATATTTTAAAGATATTAATGAGGACGAAATACCACCAACCTCTATTTTAAGAGAATTTTTGGGACAAAGTAGTTTTCATTATTAAATAACAAAACAAAGCTAATCCTCAACACATTGCCTCTGTCAGGTGTTTTCACCTGACAGCTAGTAACAACCGTCAGGTGAAAACACCTAATGGAGGCAGTAAGTTATCCAACTTTACGTTGGTAGCCCTTTTATCAATTAAATAATTAAAATAAATTATGGCTAGTAAGAATTTTCTTAAAGTAATAGGACCTGGTCTTTTATGGGCAGGTGCAGCAATAGGTGTTTCCCACATAGTTCAATCAACACGAGCTGGAGCAAATTTTGGTTTTGAGCTAGTATGGTTAATTATTTTAGCCAATATATTTAAATATCCATTTTTTGAGTTTGCACCTCGCTATGCCTCATCAACTGGCGAAACATTAATTGATGGTTACAAGCGATTAGGAAAATGGGCTGTATATTTATACGCACTGATCACAATTTTAACAATGTTCTTTTTAATGACAGCTGTAACAGTTGTAACCGCGGGTGTTTTTGCCAACATATTTGAAAGTGCTATGTCTATAAACCTTTGGGCTATAATAATTATTGTATTTTTAGCTGCTGTTGTTATTATAGGAAAATATTCTTTTATCGATAAATTTGTTAAATCTATAATAGTATTATTAGCAATATCAGTAATTATAGCTGTTTTTGCTGCATTTTCTGGTGGATATAATCCAAACCCAGAGTTTACAAAAGATTTTAATTGGATTTTAGACATTGGCTTCTTACTTGCCCTAGCAGGATGGATGCCCACAGCAATTGATGTTTCGGTATGGCACTCGGTATGGACAATTACCAAAAAGAAGCAAACAGGCTATGCTCCAAAACTAAAAGAATCTTTACTCGATTTTAATATAGGATACATTGGAACAGCTATTTTATCTTTAGGATTTTTATCACTCGGAGCTTTAGTTATGTATGGCAGTGGCGAATCGTTTTCGGGAAGCGGAGTTACATTTGCAGGACAGTTAGTTAATTTATTTACAACAAGCATTGGACCTTGGGCATATTTTATAATAGCAATTGCAGCCCTAGCAACAATGGTAAGCACTACTGTTACTTGCTTGGATGCCTACCCTAGAGTATTAGAACCAACAACAAAGATTATTGTACCAAAATTAAATTTAGAAAAAAATACAAAATCCTTACAAACAATTTGGCTTGCTATATTAACAGCAGGTTCAATAATTATTTTCATTTTCTTCTTAGGAAACATGAAACAGATGGTTGACATTGCTACTATAATTGCATTTTTAACCGCACCGGTTTTGGGCTGGCTAAATTTAAAAGTCATTCAACTTAAACATGTACCTGATTATGCTAAACCACGAAAAATTTTAATTGCTTTAAGTTGGGCAGGAATAGCTTTTTTGGTTTCATTTAGTGCATACTTTATATATATTAGATTTTTTGCTGAATAAATAATATCTAAAGATTTACAAATTTGCTTTAACAATTATTAAATCTTATATTGAATAAAAAAAACTTACTAAGACTAACATAATGGAATTAAACGAAAGACAAAATCCTTTTAATTACGGCTTCTTCACTAAAGAGTCTGATGAATTATCGTACGCATTATACATCGAAGTTATGTTTGAACATATTTCGGCGTATTTTTCAATATACAAAGAAAAATTACCTGATGATATTACACCATATCATATCCCTAAATTAGAAAATTTTAAATATAATACAGAAACGGGTAATTTTACCTCCAAAATAGGTGATGGGAAAATTATTTTTAACGAAAAGAAGAAATTCAAAATAATATTTTCTAACTTTAAATATAACGACACTCCAAATCTTGAACTAAATTTAAACACAAAATTAAACGAAGCCATGAGTAATCATAAAGATAATGGACTTAAAATATAAAATTTAACAAAACACACTATTATTATGAAAAAATCATTTTTAACTTTGCTATTATTAGCAATAATGCACCAACTGGTATTTTCTCAAACTGGTGGAAACGTTCTTTATGAGCAAAACAACAGATATAAGCAAAACGAATACTATAATAAAGATGCCGAAGAAGTTTGGGACTACAGAAGCGACAATAATCAAAGTAATTATATACTTACAAATAAAAGTAATAACGAAATGATATTTACAGTAAATGCCCTAATGAATGTTAAAGCAGTTTCGTATATGGCTATTTTTAATATTGTGCAAACAGCTTCAACAGCAAAAGAGGTTAACACAATTGTAAATTCTAAAATTTTAGGCTTTAAAAAAGAAATGATTGAAGCAGGAGTTAAAAGCTCAAATATTTACACCGATATAATTTCACTTGTACCATTGTACGATTATGATGTAGAAAAAAAACTCTTTAGTAAAACTTATACTGAAGTACCAAAAGGCTTTGAAATGCAAAAAAACATTCATATTTTATTTGAAAACGATTCTCTTCTTGATAAAATAATTACAGCAGCTGCCGAAAACGAAATTTATGATTTAATAAAAGTAGAATATTATGTAAAAGACTCAAAAGTTCAATACACCGAACTAAGAAACAAGGCAATTGACTACATGAATGAAAAACTTAAATCATATCAAAAATTAGGAATAAATTTAGACACAGTTTATCATATTATTTCTGAAAAACAATCAGTCGTATATCCTATTGATAGGTACAAAAGTTATCAAGCATTTTCAGGTACATCAATTGATGCAGTAAAAAGCAAATATGTTACAAAAGTACGAAAACCAGTAACTCAGTTTTATAATAAATTACCTTATCATAAATTTGATATTGTAATAAATCCAGTAGTTTTAGAGCCAGTTGTGCAATTTACATATAGCATTACTTTAAAATATATTATAAAAGAAGGTGATAAAACAAAAAATCATTATATATTAGTAACCCCAGAAGGAACCGTAAAAACTTTAAAAATTAACTAAAAAAATCACAATTTTACATGGAAAGAGAATCAGGAAAAATAGAAAAATTGTATTATACAATTGGCGAAGTAGCCGACATGTTTAATGTAAACACCTCGTTAATACGGTATTGGGAAAAAGAGTTTAATGTTTTAAAACCAAAAAAGAACAAAAAAGGTAACAGGCTTTTTACTAAAAAAGATATTGATAATTTGCATTTAATTTTTCATTTAGTAAAAGAAAAAGGAATGACACTTAACGGTGCTAAGCTTAAACTAAAAGAAAACAAAGCAGATACAGTAAATAATTTTGAAGTCATTAAAATTTTAAAAGATTTAAAATCACAACTTAATAATATTAAAGATAGCTTATAGAAATTTAAACAAACTAATACTGCTAAAATAAAGGCTCTTGCCCTTTCAGGGCATTTAATTTTTGGATTACATGCACAGGGCTTTGT